>NZ_JBSGEZ010000011.1:0-133044 GCF_053603155.1 Nocardia sp. NPDC004260
AACGCTCGGCTGGGAAACCCCAGCCGAGCGCCTGCATAGACTACTTGCGGCCTGAACCAAACGACCACGTGTTGCAACGATCCCTAGAATCCGCCGTGCGGAGGTGGGCCCTTTGGTTTCGGTGCCAGGTCAGGCCATGCCCGCGAGCCAGTTGTGCATCCAGGAGATGGCCGTCTGGCCGCCACCCACCGGGTAGCTGCCGTACAGGGTATGCGCCTGCGACTTGTAGAAACGCTCCAGGTCCTTGACTCGCTGCTCGTTGGCCGAGTCGGTCAGCTGCGCCTGCAGGACCGGGACACCGCCCGAACTCATCAGATCGCCGAGGATGTTGCCCGCCTCGATCTGGTAGCGCCACATGTTGGCCGGATTGGCGTCCGACGCCTGGGCGAGGAAACCGGCGAACCGTGTGACGAAGTCCTCGGTCGCGGTGGCGCAGTAGAGGTCGTCGAGCGCGCAGATGGTGCGGGTGCGGTCACTGATCCAGCCGAAGCCGCCGACACGGGGACCACCGGCGCCAGCTCCCGGCGCGACCGGGCCGATTTGGATGTCGGTGGGCGAACGACGCGGATCGGAGATCAGGCCCACACCGGCGATGCGGTCGGGCGACACGACACCGAGGCCGGTGCCGATCTCGGCGGCGAGGTCACCGGCGGCGTCCGCGCCCTGGCTGTAGCCGACCAGAGCGATCTTGGTCGCACCGCACTGCTGCGCCATGTTCGCGATCAGGCCACGCGCGTTGTCGACCGCTTCCTTCTTGGAGTTGCCGTAAACCTCGCCCTCCCACGGGAAGGCGGTCGCGGCATAGGTCACGTAGTCGACCTCCGCGGAGGACGGTAGGCCACGGGTGACGCCGGACAGCATGCCTGGCTGCGGGTTCTTTTCGTGCCCGGTCTCCCAGGTACCCGGGATCGCCACCACATACAGGCTCGGGCAGCCGGGGGCGGCGTTCGCCGAACCGCTACCGAGAACCAATCCGGACATCACGGTCGCGGACGCACCCAGAGCCGCGACGACCTTCTTCCACTGCATACCGCTCCAAACCTCGCCCTCGTCGACTTCCCGCCGAGTTGCCGCGTCAATGCTGAACGCACCGGATGTCGTTCCAGTGCACGCCGGGTGAACAGAAGTCACTCGACCGGATGAGGTGCACTCGCAACCACATCCCAAGATCAGCAGTACGCCGGAGATCACAATAAGGCCACGCCCGCCGCAATGCCATTCGAACCCCGTAGTGTGTCGGATTTCCGTTGCCGGGGCGACTCGAAGCCGGAAAATCGCACGCGAAAAGGCGCCTGTGGACGAGTTGTCCACAGGCGCCTTTCGTTTCCGCTCCGGTAAGAGAGGGGACCTAGCGCTGAGCCACCATGGTGGGGGTGATCGGCGCCGGAAGGGCGGTCTCGCCTTCCAGGTACCGGTCCACGCCCGCGGCCGCGGCGCGGCCTTCGGCGATGGCCCAGACGATGAGCGACTGGCCGCGACCCATGTCACCCGCGACGAAGACGCCGGGAACGTTGGTCGCCCAGTTCTTGTCGCGCTGCACGTTGCCGCGCTGGTCGTAGCCGACGCCGAGATCACTGAGCAGGCCCGGCTTCTCGGGGCCGACGAAGCCCATGGCCAGCAGCACCAGGTCGGCCTCGAGCGTGAAGTCGGTGCCCTCCACCTTCTCGAACCGGCCGTTGACCATCTTGACCTCGTGCGCCTCCAGGCCGGTCACCTTGCCGTCCGCGCCGACGAAGCGCTCGGTGTTCACCGAGAACACTCGCTCGCCGCCCTCCTCGTGCGCCGAGGAGACCCGGTACATCAGCGGGTAGGTCGGCCACGGGGTGGACGCGGCCCGCTCCTCCGGGGGACGCGGCATGATCTCGAACTGGTGGATGCTGGCCGCGCCCTGCCGGTGCGAGGTGCCGAGGCAGTCGGCTCCGGTGTCGCCACCGCCGATGATGACGACCTTCTTGTCCTTGGCGTGGATGGGCGGCAGGCCCGCTTCGTCGGTGACGTCGTCGCCGAGCTGCACCCGGTTGGCCCAGGGCAGGAACTCCATGGCCTGGTGGATGCCGTCCAGATCCCGGCCCGGGATCGGCAGGTCACGCGCCAGCGTGGCGCCGCCGGCCAGCACGATCGCGTCGTACTGCTCACGCAACTGCTCGGCGGTGATGTCGACGCCCACGTTCACACCGGTCTTGAAGATGGTGCCCTCGGCCTCCATCTGCGCGAGACGGCGATCGATGAAGCGCTTCTCCATCTTGAATTCCGGGATGCCGTAGCGCAGCAGACCGCCGATGCGGTCGGCCCGCTCGAACACGGTCACGGTGTGCCCGGCGCGCGTCAGCTGCTGCGCCGCGGCCAGACCGGCCGGACCGGAACCGACGACGGCGACCTTCTTGCCGGTGAGGCGAGTCGGGTAGACCGGGGTCACCCAGCCCTCGTCGAAGGCGTTCTCGATGATCTCGACCTCGACCTGCTTGATCGTGACCGGATCCTGGTTGATGCCGAGCACGCAGGACGCCTCGCACGGCGCGGGACACAACCGCCCGGTGAACTCCGGGAAGTTGTTGGTCGCGTGCAGCCGGTCGATGCCTTCGCGCCAGCGGTCCTTGTAGACCAGGTCGTTCCACTCGGGGATCAGGTTCCCCAGCGGGCAGCCGTTGTGGCAGAAGGGGATACCGCAGTCCATGCACCGGCTGGCCTGGGTCCGCAAGGTCTGGTGGGAGAAGTTCTCCTCGTAGACCTCTTTCCAGTCCATCAGGCGCAGCGGCACCGGGCGCCGCTTGGGCAGTTCGCGTGCGGTGTGCTTCAGAAAACCCTGGGGGTCAGCCACGAGCGGCCTCCATAATCGCCTCGTCCACGTCCTTGCCGCTCTTCTCAGCTTCGGAGATGGCGAGCAAAACCTTTTTGTATTCGCGCGGCATGACCTTCACGAAGTGGTTCACCTGCTGCGACCAGTCGCTGAGGATGCGCTCGGCCACCGGGGAACCGGTCTGGTCACGGTGCTGGGTGATGATGTCGTGCAGCCAGGTGAAATCGTCACCGGCCAGCTGCTCGACGGCGTCGGCCTGCTCGGGGTTGAGCTTGGACGCGAAGGTGCCGTCCGGGTCGAAGACGAACGCCACGCCGCCGGACATACCGGCGCCGAAGTTGCGTCCGGTCTCACCCAGGATGACCACCCGGCCGCCGGTCATGTACTCGCAGCCGTGGTCGCCGACGCCCTCGACCACCGCGGTGGCGCCGGAGTTGCGCACGGCGAACCGCTCGCCGACCACACCGCTGAGGAAGACCTGGCCGCTGGTGGCGCCGAACAGGATCACGTTGCCCGCGATGATGTTCTGCTCGGCGACGAACTCGCCGGGCGCGTTCAGCGACGGGCGCACCACCAGGCGGCCGCCGGAAAGACCCTTGCCGACATAGTCGTTCGCGTCACCCTGTACACGCAGCGTGATGCCTGCGGGCACGAAGGCGCCGAAGCTGTTGCCCGCCGACCCGGTGAAGGTGATGTCGATGGTGTCGTCGGGCAGGCCCGCGCCACCATAGAGCTTGGTCACCTCGTGGCCGAGCATGGTGCCGACCGTGCGGTTCACGTTCGTGATCTTGGTCTCGAATTTCACCGCCTGACCGCGCTCGAGCGCGTCGCGGCTCTGCACGATCAGCTGCTGGTCCAGCGCCTTGTCCAGGCCATGGTCCTGCGCCTTGGTGCAGCGGCGGTCCTGGTACATGAACGCCGTCTCGACGTCGTCCAGGATCGGCGAGAGGTCCAGCTTGCTGGCCTTCCAGTGCTGCTTGGCGCGCGAGGTGTCGAGCAGGTCCACCCGGCCGATCGCCTCGTCCAGCGAGCGGAAGCCCAGCTGCGCCAGCAGTTCCCTGACCTCCTCGGCGATGAACCGGAAGAAGTTCTCGACGAATTCCGGCTTGCCGGTGAACCGCTCGCGCAGCACCGGGTTCTGCGTCGCGACGCCGACCGGGCAGGTGTCCAGGTGACAGACGCGCATCATGATGCAGCCCGACACCACCAGCGGTGCGGTGGCGAAGCCGTACTCCTCGGCGCCGAGCAGCGCGGCGATCATCACGTCGCGGCCGGTCTTCATCTGGCCGTCGACCTGCACGACGATGCGGTCACGCAGCCCGTTGAGCAGCAGCGTCTGCTGGGTCTCGGCCAAGCCGAGCTCCCAGGGGCCGCCCGCGTGCTTCAGCGAGGTCAGCGGCGAAGCGCCGGTGCCGCCGTCGTGGCCCGAGATCAGCACGACATCGGCGTGCGCCTTGGAGACGCCCGCCGCGACGGTGCCGACGCCCGGCTCGGCGACCAGCTTCACGTGGATGCGCGCCTGCGGGTTCGCGTTCTTCAGGTCGTGGATCAGCTGCGCCAGATCCTCGATCGAGTAGATGTCGTGGTGTGGCGGCGGCGAGATCAGGCCGACGCCCGGCGTCGAGTGCCGCACCTCGGCGACCCACGGGTACACCTTGTGCGCCGGAAGCTGTCCGCCCTCACCGGGCTTCGCGCCCTGCGCCATCTTGATCTGGATGTCGGTGCAGTTGGTCAGGTAGTGCGCGGTCACGCCGAAGCGGCCGGAGGCCACCTGCTTGATCGCGCTGCGCCGCCAGTCGCCGTTCTCCTCCGGCTCGAAGCGCGCCGGAGACTCGCCGCCCTCGCCCGAGTTCGACCGGCCGCCGAGACGGTTCATCGCGATCGCCAGGGTTTCGTGCGCCTCCGCCGAGATGGAGCCGTAGCTCATCGCGCCGGTGGAGAACCGCTTCACGATCGCCGATACCGGCTCGACCTCGTCGATGGAGATCGGGGAACGCGCGTTGTGCTTGAACTTGAACAGACCGCGCAGCGATGCCAGCCGCTCGGACTGGTCGTCGACCAGCTTGGTGTACTCCTTGAAGATCGAGTACTGGCCGGACCGGGTGGCGTGCTGCAGTTTGAACACCGTGTCCGGGTTGAACAGGTGGTATTCGCCCTCGCGCCGCCACTGGTACTCGCCGCCGACCTCGAGCTCGCGGTGCGCGCGCTCGTTGCGGTTCTCCAGGAACGCGATGCGGTGCCGCTGCGCGACGTCGTCGGCGATCTCGTCCAGGCCGATGCCGTCCAAGTGCGACCGCAGGCCGGTGAAGTACTCGTCCACCAGGTCCTGCGACAGGCCGATCACCTGGAACAGCTGGGCGCCGTTGTAGGAGGCCAGCGTGGAGATGCCCATCTTGGACATCACCTTCAGCACACCCTTGCCCGCGGCCTTGTTGTAGTTCGCGACCGCCTTGCGGTAGTCGGCGGCCAGGTCGCCGGTGCTGCCCGGTACCTCGAGCGCGCCGCGCTCGAGCATGTCCTCGATGCTCTCGAAGGCCATGTAGGGGTTGATCGCGGCGGCGCCGAAGCCGACCAGGGTGGCCATGTGGTGCACCTCGCGGGCGTCCCCGGCCTCCACGACCAGGCCGACCTTGGTGCGGGTGCGCTCGCGTACCAGGTGGTGGTGCACCGACGAGGTCAGCAGCAGCGAGGGGATCGGCGCCAGCTTCTCGTTGGACTCGCGGTCGGACAGCACGATGATCCGCGCGCCGCCGTCGATGGCGGCCGACACCTGGGTGTTGATCGCCTCCAGCGCCCTGCGCAGCCCCTTGCCGCCCTTCTTCACGGGATACAGGCCGCGCACGACCACCGAGCGCAGCTCGGGGTGCGATCCGTCGTCGTTGATGTGCACGAGCTTGGCCAGCTCGTCGTTGTCCAGGATCGGCTGCTCGAGCGCGATCATGTTGCAGGACTCCGGTCCCGGATGCAGCAGGTCGGCCTCCGGGCCGATGTTGCGCTTGAGGCTGGTGACCACCTCTTCCCGGATCGCGTCCAGCGGCGGGTTGGTGACCTGCGCGAACAGCTGGGAGAAGTAGTCGAACAGCAGGCGCGGACGGGCCGAGAGCACCGCGATCGGGGTGTCGGTGCCCATCGAGCCGAGCGCTTCGCCTCCGGTCTTGGCCATCGGCGAGATCAGCAGGTTGAGCTCCTCGGTGGTGTATCCGAAGATCTGCTGGCGGATCAGCACGCGGTCGTGCGACATGTGCACGTGCGGGCGGTCGGGCAGGTCGGCCAGGCGGGAGACGCCCGCGTCCAGCCACTCCTGGTAGGGCTGCTCGGCGGCGAGCAGGGACTTGACCTCTTCGTCACCGACGATGCGGCCCTGGGCGGTGTCGACCAGGAACATGCGGCCCGGCTGCAAGCGCGCCTTCTTGACCACCTTGGACGGGTCGATGTCCAGGACACCGACCTCGGAGGCCATCACGACCAGGCCGTCGTCGGTCACCCAGATGCGGCTCGGCCGCAGGCCGTTGCGGTCGAGCACGGCGCCGACGACGGTGCCGTCGGTGAAGCACACCGACGCGGGGCCGTCCCACGGCTCCATCAGCATCGAGTGGTACTCGTAGAAGGCCCGCTGCTGCGGGTTCATGTTCTCGTTGCGTTCCCAGGCCTCGGGAATCATCATCAGCACGGCGTGGGGCAAGCTGCGGCCGCCGAGGTGCAGCAGTTCCAGCACCTCGTCGAACCGGGCGGTGTCGCTCGCCCCCGGGGTACAGACGGGGAAGATCTTCTCCAGCCGGTTCTTGCCCGCCGAGTCGACGCCGAAGACGTCGCTGCGCAGCAGCGCCTCGCGGGCGCGCATCCAGTTCTCGTTGCCGGTGACGGTGTTGATCTCACCGTTGTGCGCCACCCGGCGGAACGGGTGCGCCAGCGGCCAGGACGGGAAGGTGTTGGTGGAGAACCGGGAGTGCACGATGCCGAGGGCGCTCTCCACCCGGGAGTCCTGCAGATCCAGGTAGAACGCGCGCAGCTGCGGCGTGGTGAACATGCCCTTGTAGACGAAGGTCTGCCCCGACAGGCTCGGGAAGTAGACCGACTCCCTGCCGACCGGACCCTCACCGGCTCCGGCCGACCCGAGCTCACGCTCGACGCGCTTGCGCACCACGTAGGCCCGACGCTCCAGATCCATATCCGACAGCGGATCGGAGGCGTTCTTCGGCGATGCGATGAAGATCTGCCGGAAGCTCGGCATGGCGTCGCGCGCCAGCGCGCCCAGCGACGACTCGTCGATCGGCACCTCGCGCCAGCCGAGGACCTCGAGGCCCTCTTCCTTGACGATCTTCTCCACGCCGTAGGCGGCGCGCGCGGCTTCGCGGCGGGCCTGCGGCAGGAAGGCGATACCGGTGGCGTAGGAACCCTCCGGCGGCAACTCGAAGTCCACGATGGCGCGGAAGAAGCGGTCCGGGACCTGGATCAGGATGCCCGCACCGTCCCCGCTGTTGGGCTCGGCGCCCGCGGCACCACGGTGCTCCAGGTTCAACAGAGCCGTAATAGCCTTGTCGACGATGTCGCGGCTGCGGCGGCCGTGCATGTCGACGACGAATGCGACGCCGCAGGCGTCGTGCTCGTTCGCCGGGTCGTAGAGCCCGATGGGTCCAGGTGACCGGTGGCCAGGAAGTTGCGTCATGCCTCTGCCTTCAAGAAAGTCGGCCTTCGAAGAAAACGGCCTTTCGTCGAACGCCTCCGTACAAGACTGCGCCCGTACGTTCCGAAGCCAGCCGCGCTGATGGTCTTCGGCGTGCAGTCAGGTCTGCAGTTTTTTCCACCCGCTTCTGTGACGTAGTGGGTGCCCTTCGGTAACGGATCCCTAACAAGATCCTTACCTCCGAGCGGGTGCTCGACCGCTACGCTGAGCACCTGGCTAGGGCTGCCCGAGCGGGCGAGGTAGCCGAACGTTCTGTGTTCGGCGTAAGAGCAAACGATAAGTCAGGTCCAGGGCCCAACCAACTTAGGTTGCGCTAATAACCAGGTTTAGCTGGGCTTCTGCATTGGGTCCTCCACGTGTGCGCGTCGTCCAGTGTAAAGCAGCGAGCGCCATGCGATCGATACCCATGGCACCCGGTGCCAGCTGGGAAAACCGACGCGCGACACCTACCCGAGACCTTCCTCACAAGACCCGGAAACCGCCCTCACCTGCGTCGAAATGGATTTCCCCCGCTGGATGCCCGGCAAACCAAGTGGCGGCGGCTAACTCGGCGCTGTGACCGATGAGAGATTTCCGACAGCTGCGTGACAAGCAATGAATATGATCCGACCGTCCGGACTCTTTTGCCCATTGTGGGATTCAGCACATATCCAGCAAATATCGGGAAGTGGTGTTGGACACATCTTTCCGCGCGGGGTCGCCCGGCGGGCCCGGCCGCGGCCTACGCCGGGCAGAGCGACACGGCGGCCCGCACCAGCGCCGCTCGGTGCAGGACATCGGCGCGGTCCGCGACGACCACGCCGAAGACGCTGCGCGCCAACTGTTCCGCGCAATCCGGCGCGGCCAGCTCCGCTCGGTGCCCGGCGAGCTGATCCAGGATCTCGACGTTCACCCGGTCGATGACCGGGCGCACCGAGTCGAGCCCCACCGGCGCGGTGGGCGCCGCAGCCGGGTCGAAGCGCCACCTCGTCATCAGCCCCCGCTGCACCGTCTTGTTGGCCTCGATCTGCCCGAGGAAAACCTGCCGCACCCAGTTTTCCGACAGCTCACGGTCGTGGCCGAGCCGGACCATGACCTCGTAGACCTCCGCCTCACGGACCGGATCGTCGATGGTCGGCTCGATGCCGCGCGCACCCGCGGTCGACCACTTCGCGGCGGCCACCGCGTCGGCGGTGTCCAAGCGCTCGACCACGAGGGCGACCAGCCGGTCGAGCGACCGGTCGGCCGGAGCGGCGCCCGCGCTGACCGGCCACATCAGAAGCGCCGCCGCCAAGAGGGTCAACCAGACTCCGCGCATGTTGTGACCTCCTGGAATCGCCCACCCCGGATACGAAGCACCGCGCCAGCGTAGGGGAACGAACCGGCCGCGCTCCGCGCTACGCCGGATGATCTGTGAGCCTGGCCACATCCGGCCGTCCCTGCTCGCTGCGCCCCGGGCGAGCCTGTCACGCTGTCACAACGAATCCGTGACAGTTTCGTCGCGCCCGTGAAAGCGCCTGGGACGTAGAGGATGTGCATTCCGATGACCGTCACCGGCTTGTTCACCTGGCTCGGCGGCGGCCGGCCCAGCGCGATCAGCGATCGTCACGAGCGTGCCGGATACGCCGTCACCGGTGCTGTGGTGCTGTTGTTCGCCACGATCTCCGGTGTGGTCGCCGCCCTGGCCGCGGCCTCGGCGTGGCCGTGGTCGGCCGCGCTGGCCTCGGGCATCGCGGTCGCCGCGCTCACCGGCGCGCTCGCCAGGGCACTGGCCACGGCGCGGCCGAGCGGCGGACCGGATCGGCTCGGGCTGATCGCGCGCATCGCGGTCGCCCTGCTGGCCGGTGGGCTGCTCGCGGAACTGGCCGCGATCGTGCTGTTCAGCGGGTCCGTCGACCGGGTGCTGGCGGAGAAGGCGCAGCGCTCGCTCGATTCCGCGCCGCGGGTCGTCGCGGCGCAGGCGGAACTGGACCGGGCGAAAGCCGACCGGGCCGCGCTCGAACAGGCGATCGCGATGGCCCAGAACGATATCGACCACGCCCTGGTGATCGCACGCTGCGAATTCAATCCGAGCCCGGAGTGCCCGCGGACCAGGATCACCGGCGTGCCGGGCCGTGGGCCGGAAGCGCAGACGGCCAACGCCATGCTCGACGACGCCCGCAAGCATCTCGCCACCGCGCAGGACCGAGTGGACGCGGCCGATCGCCGGATCGACGCCGACCAGGCCGCCCTGTCGGCCGCGCGCACCGCCGCCTTCGCCGACGCCGACCGTGGGCTCGGCGCGCGCTGGCAGGCGATGAACGACTACACCGTGCACGACGCGCTGCCGCTGCGCATTCTCACCATCCTGGCGTTCGTCGCCTTCGCGCTGCTGCCGCTGGTGCTGCGCTGGTGGCGTGGCGAGACCTCGTTCGACCGGCACAACGCGGCGCGCACCGTGCACGACCGCGCCGAGCGGGAAGCCGACGCGGTGATCGCGGTCAAGCAGGCCGAGGTACGCGCCGAGGCCGAGACCCTGCGCGCCGAGCAACAGCTCACCGCCGCTCGCCTCGCCGTCGAGGCGGACACGGCCATCGACCGGGAGCGGCAGCGCACCCGCATCATCGCGGCCATCGGCGGCATCGAGATCGGCATCACCGAGCCGCCGCGCCGCCCCGAACTTCCCGCCGCCACGGCGGACGACCGAAAGGACAGCGCCATGCCCGACGAGGCGACGCCGAACCTACCCGCGCCCACCGGCGTGCACCCGCAGGTGCCCGCCGCCGCATCCGCACCGACGGCACCGAGCGGCGGCGGTCTCGAGCTGCCGCTGATCGGCACGGTCCCGTTCACCGACACCGCGGCGCGTTTCATCCGGCCGCTCGTTCCTTCCTTCGTCGCCAACGCGATCGATACGGCCACGCATCCGTTGCGCACAGCGCGGCAGGCGTTCGAGGAGGTCGAGGAGATCACCTTCACGCTGCGGCGCACCCGCAAGGTCACCGTCGACGGCCAGACCTCGCATCCGCAGGCGGTCGGCTACCAGTTGCCGCCCGACGCGCCCGAGATCGCGCACGCCCAGCACGTCGCCGCCACCGTCGTGGACGCCGCGTACTCCGCGCCGCACGCCCCGCGCTATTCCTCGCTTCCGCCCACCGGCGCCGCGGGCTACGGTCTGCCCACCGGCGCCCACCGTGACGAACTGCCGGGCCACCACCGCCCCGAACTCCCCGAGCCCGGCCGCCGCGAATTGCCGCCGGGTCGCTGACCGCACCACTGCCACCCACGGCCCACCCGGCGCCGGATCCGGCCGAGTGCGACCTGCGGCGCTGGGTCGCTCCGCGGCTTACGCTGCACCCATGCAACACAGGGAGGTGACGCTCGCCGCGGCGCCGTGGGGGTCGCGATTGCTCGGGTCCGCCGAGGAGTCGTCGGGGCTACGTCGTATCCGCGTCCAGCTGTTGCTCACCGTGCCCACGCTGTTGGGCAATCTGACGGGCATGGTCGTGTCGATCGTCCTGGTCGGCTTCGTCTTGCCGGGCCCATCGGTGTTCACCCGGGATCTCCTGCTGCTCGACGTACTCGCCGCACCGCTGTACGCGACCTGCGCGCTGTTACTCGGCCTGTGGTGGGGCACCGCCCGCGAATTGCGCGCGCTGCGATGGGCCACCGATCCCGACCGCGTGCCGACCGAGGAGGAAATGGCCGCGGCCACGGCGGTGCCGCGCAGGCTTGTGCGCGACCAAGCGCTGCTGTGGTTCGGCGGGCTCGTGCTGCTGACCACGCTGTACGGGCTGGCCGAACCGCAACTGATCCCGAAGGCGGCCTTCGGCATCGCGATCAGCGCCATCGTGGTGTGCGCGAACAGCTACCTGATCATCGAGTTCGCGCTGCGGCCCGTCACCGCCAGGGTGCTGGAAGCCGCGGATTCCGGTCGGCGCCGCGGCATCGGCGTCTTCGGACGCTCGCTCGTCGTCTGGGTGGTCGGCTCCGGCGTGCCGGTGGCCGGAATGATGGTGCTCGCGGTGCTGGCGCTCACGATAGATGACGTCACCAAGGCGCGACTGGCGGTCTGCGTGCTGTCGCTCGGCGGCGCGACACTGGTCTTCGGTCTCCTGCTGATGACGCAAACCTTGGCCGCGACCGTCGCGCCCATCCTCGGCGTGCGCCGCGCGATGCGTCAGGTGGAGGACGGCGACCTCGATGTCGCGCTGGCCGTCTACGACGGCACCGAGCTCGGTGAGCTGCAGAGCGGTTTCAACCACATGGTGGAGGGACTGCGCGAGCGCGAGCAGATCAGGGACCTGTTCGGCAGGCATGTCGGGCGCGAGGTCGCCGCGGCCGCGTTGGCGGGCGACCCGGCGCTCGGCGGTGTGGAAACCGACGCCGCGGCCCTGTTCATCGACATCGTCGGCTCGACGACCATGGCCGCGACCATCCCCGCGCCGGAGATGGTCGCCATTCTCAATCGGTTCTTCGGCATCGTGGTGGACGAGGTGGAGCGCCACGGCGGGCTGGTCAACAAGTTCGAGGGTGACGCGGCCCTGGCCGTCTTCGGCACGCCCGCTCCGCTGGCCGACGCCCCGGGCGCGGCGCTGGCCACCGCCCGCGCGATCCGGGCTCGGCTCGACAGCACCGCGACCGATTTCGCGGCGGCCATCGGCGTGGCCGCGGGCCGGGTGGTCGCGGGCAATGTCGGCGCGCATCAGCGCTACGAGTTCACCGTCATCGGCGACGCCGTCAACGAAGCCGCTCGCCTGTGCGAACTCGCCAAGCAACAGGGCCTGCTGCTCGCCTCCGGCGCAACCGTCGCGGCGTCCGCCGAGTCCGAAGCCGAACACTGGAGACTCGGTGAATCCGTCACCCTTCGCGGCCGTCTCGCGCCGACCCGGCTCGGCCGCCCGGCCTGACGCTCCTCGCTACCGCCCGCTGTCCGCGCGCCCCGGCTCCCCACTCGATCGCCGGACACGGCCCGACCTCGCATCGGGACGAGCTGAGCTGCGACCGGCGCCACCACCGAGGCCGGATCCACCTTCTGCCGGGGTCAGTCGCGGGTCATGGCAAGCGTTTCGACGATCTCGGCGGTGCAACCGGTTTCGCCGAGGAGGGGAAAGATCCGATCGATGCTGTTGCGGTGCGCCTCCACGTTCAGATCGGCCATGGCATCCGTCGCGAGCGTGACGTGGTAGCCGTGTTCGAAGGCGGCGCGAGCGGTCGACTCCACGCCGATGCTGGTGGTGAGCCCGGCCAGCACGATCTGTGTGACGCGGCGGCGGCGCAGTTGCAGATCTAGGTCGGTTCCGTGGAAAGCACCCCAAGTGCGCTTGGTCACCGTGATGTCGTCCGGGTGACCGGCGAGGTCGTCGACGATGACATCCCAGCCGTCGGGCAACGCACCTGGTGGGCTCGAGATGTCGCTGCGACCTGGAGCGGCATCCGCTCCGTCCGCACGGGCCGTCACCCGCACCAGGACGACCCGGGCGTTGTGCTCGTGGAAAGCGCGGGCCAGCTCGACCGCCCGGGCGACCACTTCTCGACCGGTATAGGGGACGGTCGGCGCGTCGATGAGGGCGTTCTGCAAGTCGACGAGGACCAGCGCGCTGGACGGGTCGAGTGCGGTGACAGTCATGAATTGTGCCTGGCTTCCTGCGAAACGCTTGCCGTTTGTGATTGAAGGGTTGTCGCCACCGCAAGGTCGGGTGCGGGTGCGGAATCCTGGCGACGGGGTAGCAGCAGCGGGCTGGCGAGGATCAGCAGTCCCGCGACCGTGATAGCCGTGCGCGGGCTGGTCACGTCGGCGAGCAGTCCGCCGAGCGCGCTGAGCACTGCGATGGAAGCGCTGCTGCTGATGGACCAGGCCGACAGGGTGCGGGCGACGCGGTCTTCGGGTGTGTGCTCGAGTCGATAGGTGGCCAGTACCGGGTTGTACAGGCTCATGCTGATGATGATCGCGAGCTCGACAGCGATCACCGCCGCGAGACCCCCGACACCGGGTTGGACGAATGCGAGGCCGATCAGCCAGATCGCGCGCAGCGCGCCGACGGTGCGGAGGACCCGGTGCCTGCCGTATCGCTCCACGACATGGCCGGCAAGGCGCGAGCCGATGAGTCCGCCGACGCAGGGGGCGGCGAAGGCGAGCCCGTACTGCCAGGGTGGGAATTCGAGCTCGCGGAGCAGTAGTACGGCCAACAGCGGCTCGGTGGCCATGATCAGTCCGCCGACGAGCAGCTGGTTGAGGTAAAGCGCCCGTAATCCCGGATGAGCCAGCAGGTACCGCCAGCCTTCGAGCAACTCACCGGCCCGCAGCTGGGGCTTGCCGGTCCGCCGCGGGGGTTCTTCCCTGCCGCGAATCGCGGTGACCGCCAGCGCGGAGAGCAGGTAACTCAGCGCGTCGGCCACCACGGTGGTAACCGGCCCGGACAAACCGATCGCCGCCCCGCCCAGCGGCGGACCCACGGCGGTGGAACTCCACGTCGTCGACTCGAATCGCGCGTTGGCCACGAGCAGATCCTCCGGCCGCACAAGGGCTTTGAGATAGGCGCCGCTCGCCGCGTTGAAGGCGATCTTGGCCGCGGCGACCACGGCCGAGACGACCAGCAGCTGGACGAAACCGAGTCGGCCGAAGGCATAGGCGATGGGGATCGTCATCATGACCGCGAACCGGGTGAGGTCCATCGCGATCATCACCGGTCGCTTGCGGCGATATTCCACCCACGGCCCGAGGGACAACGCGATCAACGCCCCTACCGCGGGCCCCACCGCCGACAACGCGGACACCTGTCCGGGGCCTGCGTGCAGCACCAGCACGGCGATCAGCGGCAACGCACCGAACCCCAGACCCGACCCGTAGGCGCTGACCGCGTAGGCCGCCCACAACCATCCGAACTGCCGACCGAGGGATCGTCCGGTCACCAAGCTTCGCACCTCTCGATCGCGCAACTCACTGTTGATCGCCATGGATCAAAGCAAGGCGCGGAGGTGTGATCAAACAACCAAACCTGCGGTGATCTACAACTAAATGTTGTGCGTGCCGATCTCAGCGACTACCCGGCTCCGGAGGTGCGGACGCACCCGGGGCCAAGGTCCGAGGATCAATGCGCACAGCGCATCCCGCGCACGACCGCGACGCCCGGTTGATCGGCACCGCAGTCCGTCCGAAGCGATGCCGCGCGGCGAACCCCCGAGGGCGTCTTCGGGGGGCTCGCCGCACACAGTCGCGCGAAATCACCCGCGCGCTCGGCGCAACCGGAACGCCACCGCGGCCGCGATCAACAAGATCGCGGTGGTGCCGAGGGCCGCGAAGTGGATGCCCGAGACGAAGGACTCGTGCACCGAGGCGAGGAACGCGTGCCCGGCGGCCTCCGGCAATTCACGTGCGAAAGCCGTTGCTGCGCCCAGGGATTCCGAGGCGGCGGCCATCCGGTCGCTCGGCACGTGCGTCGGATCGAGACCGTTGCGGAAGATCGCCATGACCACGCTGCCGAGGATCGCGACGCCCAGCGCGACGCCCGTCTCGTACGCGGTCTCCGACACGGCGGCGGCCGCGCCCGCGCGCTCCGGCGGCGCCGAGCCGACCACCAGGTCGGAGGACACGGTGAGCGCGACGCCCACGCCTGCCCCGATGAACAGGAAACCCAGCACGAACGGCGTCGTACTGGTGGCCGCGTCGGGGCCGAGCAGGCCGAACAGCGCCGCGCCCACCGCCGCCGTGATCAGCGCGCCGCCCAGCACCGTGCCCGGCCGCAGCCGCCGCACCAACCAGGCCGCGGCGAGCGAGGCGATCATCCCGGCCGACAAACCGGGCAGCAGCAGCAATCCCGCTTGCAATGGGGAGCGTCCCAGCACCAACTGGAGGTACTGCGAGCCGAAGAAGAGCACACCGGCCAGCGCGAACACCGCGAGCAGATTGGTCAGCACCGCCGTGCGGAACTTCGGCAGCGCGAACAGCGCCAGGTCCAGCATCGGTTGCTCCAGTCGTCGCTGCCTGCGCACGAACCACACCCCGGCAAGCAGGCCGATCAGGCTGATCACCGTGGTCCGGACACTCGGGCCGTGCGCCGCGAATTCCTTCACCGCGTACACCACCGGCACCAGCGCGAGCATCGACAGCACGGCGCTGAGCAGGTCGAAACGACCGGGCCGGGGGTCACGCGACTCCGGGATCAGCAGCGGACCGAGCCCGATCAGCACCAGCATGACCGGCAGGTTCACCAGGAAGACCGAACCCCACCAGTAGTGCTCCAGCAGCCAGCCGCCCAGCAGCGGTCCCGCCGCGGCGCCACCACCCGCCATCGCGCTCCACACCGCGATCGCGACGGTCCGCTGCCGCGGATCGAGGAACATCGACCTGATCAGTGCCAGCGTCGCGGGCATCAGTGTCGCACCGGCGACACCCTGCAGTACGCGCGCCGCGATGAGCATTCCCGGCGTCAGGGACCACGCCGCGAGTATCGAGGCGACACCGAATCCAGCCGCGCCGAGCAGCAGCAACTTGCGCCGCCCGATCCGGTCGCCCAGGTTGCCCATGACGACGAGCAGTCCGGCGAGCACGAACGAGTAGACGTCGATGATCCACAGCAGTTGCGGCGTGGTCGGCGCGAGATCGGCGCTGATCGCGGGCACGGCCAGATCGAGCACCGTCGCGTCGACGGCAAGCAGCAGTAGCGCGAGCGCCAGCACGGACAACCCCACCCACTCGCGTGTCCCCGCTCGAAGTGGGGCGTTGGTCGATCGTTCGGTGGGTTGCGCGGTCTGGGTGGTCATGACTTTCTCGACTTCCGTCGTTCATTTTCTTACCGTCCAGACGGTATAGTACTCACATAACCGTCCGGACGGTATAGTCAGCCCGGTGACGGCAGACACCCGCGATCGAATCCTGGATGCGCTCGAGACCTTGCTCCTGGAAAAAGGCATGTCGCACGTGACTCTGGAGAACGTCGCGGCCACCGCGGGCGTCTCCAAAGGCGGCTTGCTCTATCACTTCAAGAGCAAGGACGCGCTGCTCGCGGGCTTGGTGCGCAGACTGGCCGACCGTGCGAGCCAGCAGTTGGACAACTCGGTCGCCAAAGGCGGCTCGGTAGCCGAGTGGTACCTGCAGACGCCGAACCCGGCGGTCGAGGCGGAGGCGGTGGAGCTGGAGCTCTACCGGTCCCTGCTCGCGACCATGCGCACCATCGACGCCACGCCCGAGCCGGACGAGGTGCAGCAGGCGCTGGTGGACCTGATGAATTCCTGGTCGGACGGCCTGGACGAGGAGGTCGCCGACCCGGTTCAGGCCGACCTCATCCGGCTGGTCGGCGACGGCGTGTACCTGCGCGCGCTGCTCGGTCTCCCGCCCATCGATCCCGTTCGCTACCGACACGTGGTGGACCGCTTACTGCGGCGCTGACGGTTAGACTCGGCCCGTGCTGCCAGCCGCCGAACCGGCCGGCGCCGTCGGGGCGGGAACAGATCCGGTACCGGGGTCTCCTGGAACGACGGTGCCGATCCGACCGCTGAGTTTCCGCGAACTGCTCGATGTGCCGTTCGCGCTGATCCAGGCGAACATCCGCGCCCTGGCCGGGTTGAGCGTGACGGGCTTGCTGCTCGCCGAGGCCGTGGTCGTCGCGGTGACCGCGGGCGCCTCCGCGCTCACCGACGGCTCCGACCCCGGCACCGCGTGGGCGGCGATCCTCTCCACCGCCGCCTGCGCATGGCTGCTGCGGTTCGCGTTACGTGGCACGACCGTGGCCCTGGGGCTCGCGACCGTCGACGGAGCCCCGATCGGCCTGCGGACCGCGCTGCGCCGATTCGGTGGGACGCTCGGTCCGTTGCTGGTCTTCCAACTGCTGTTCACCATGGTGGGCGTCGGCGTACTCGCGGTGGGCGGTCTGCTGATCGTGACGCTGCCGCTCGCGGCGATCTGGCTGGGCCGGCTGCGCGCCCGCCGCTGGGTCGCGGTGCCGGTGCTGTTCGTCGAACGCACGTCGCATCGCGACGGCGTCGCGCGCGCGAAACTGCTCGCCGAAGGCGCGGAGTGGCCGACCACCGGGCTCTGGATCGCCCAGCGGGCCCTGTTCACGCTGCTCGCCATCCCACTGCTCGGCATCCCGCTGTTCGTCTCGGACTTCTCCGGCACCCATCGGTGGCCGGTGATCGTGCTGACCACGTCGGCGGTGTTGCTGCTGACGGCATTCGGCGAAGTGGTCGAGGCTTCGTCGCGGGTGGTGTGCTACATCGATCGCCGCTGCCGGAGAGAGGGTTTGGACATTCGCATTCCCCGGCGGGAGGCGCGATGAGCGATCCCGTGCCGGTGGAGCCGCGAACGGCCGACCCCGCGCCCGGCATCCCGCGGCTCGGCGCCGCCGCCGATCATCGCGCCGCCGCCGAAACAGCCGCCGCGCAGCGGGATTTCGACCGCGCCCTGCGAGAACGTTTCCGCGCCGTGCTGCGCGGCCTGGAACAAGGCGGTGTGCTGGAGGTCCGGCGGTCGCGCACCGCGCGGGAGACCGCCGACGACGTGACGACCGCGTTACCGCTCGAGGCCGCCACCGAGTTCCAGCCCGCCGCACGAAGCTTCGACGAGGTGGTCTACGGCGGACGCCGCGCCACCGAGGACGAATACCGCAGGCTGGAATACGCCGACCGGTTCTCCGGGTCCGCGCCGCCCCCCGCACCGGAACCGGTCGAGATCGGGGCGGTCGAGCAGACGCCGCGCACCAGGCGAAAACTGCCGCCGCTGCCGAACCTGTTGCGCGAACCCAGGTTCTGGGCGGTGCTCGCCGCGACAGCCGCGTTGTTGCTGCTGGTCTACGGCGTCGCGCAGTCCTGCGGCGCGCCGATCGCCCCCACCGCCCCGCCGCCGCACCCGCCGCCGGATCTGCCCGACGTCCCTCCGCCGGACCGCCCCGGCTTCGGGGCGGGTGACGACGCGATCTGGGACCGGTTGCCCGCACCGGTCTTCTACGGCGGCGTGCAGTTCCTGATCGCCGCCGCGCTGGTGGTGTGGTGGCGTGCCCGCAGACGGGGCGCTCTGGTGCGTGAACCCCGCCCCGTCGAAGTGGCCGCGAACGAACTGCTCGGCGGCCAGGCCGCGCTGTATCGCCGCTCGAAGGATCACGATCACGTCGCCGGGAAGCTGCGAGCGGCCGCGCTGCGCCGCATCCGCACCCCGCTCGGCATCACGGCCGACACCCCGCCGGACCGGATCGTCGCCGTGATCGCCGCGCGCGTCGGCGCCGACCCGGCCCAGATCGGCGCCGCCCTGTTCGGCCCGGTTCCCGATCCCGAGACCCTCCGGGTGGTCGCCGCTCAGCTCGAATGGATCGAATCGGAGGTCGGATGAGAAGCCCTCGCCCGATCCTCGCCCGGCTCACCGCCCGCGGGAACGCCCGCGAACCACAGGAGATGGAATGACCAGCACCGAGACCGCCCCGACAGCCGAGCAGGCGAGCGCCGCGTTCCACGCTCTGCGCGCCGAGATCGGCAAGGCGGTGGTCGGCAACGACAACGCGGTCATGTACCTGGTGCTCGCGCTGCTGTGCCGCGGCCACGTCCTGCTCGAAGGCGTGCCGGGGGTGGCCAAGACGCTGCTGGTGCGGGCGCTGGCCACGGCGCTGGACCTGGAGCACGCGCGGGTGCAGTTCACCCCCGACCTGATGCCCGGCGACGTCACCGGGTCACAGATCTACGATCCGCACTCCGCCGAGTTCACCTTCCGGCACGGCCCGGTTTTCACCAACCTGCTGCTCGCCGACGAGATCAACCGCACGCCGCCGAAGACCCAGTCGGCCCTGCTCGAGTCGATGGAGGAGCGCCAGGTCTCGGTGGACGGAAAACCACGGCCGCTGCCCGATCCGTTCGTCGTCGTCGCCACTCAGAATCCGATCGAACAGGAGGGCACCTATCCGCTGCCGGAGGCGCAGCTGGATCGGTTCCTGTTCAAGGTGGACATCCACCTGCCTGGACGCGACGACGAGTTCCGCATCCTGCAACGCCACGCCTCGGGTTTCGATCCGCGCGACCTCACCGCCGCGGGACTGCGTCCGGTCGCGGGCCCGGCGCACATCGCCGCCGCCCGCACCGCGATCGCGCAGACCACGATCAGCCCCGAGGTGCTCGCCTACACCGTCGACGTGTGCCGGGCCACCCGCACCTCGCCCGCCGTACAGCACGGCGCGTCGACCCGTGGCGCGACCGCCCTGATGGCGGCCGCCCGCGCGTTCGCCTGGCTCAACGGGCGCGGGTTCGTCACGCCGGACGATGTGAAGACCGTCGCCGTCGCCGTGCTGCGGCACCGCCTGCACCTGCGCCCGGAGGCCGAACTGGACGGTGTGACCACCGAAGCCGTGCTGTCGTCGCTGCTGCTGTCGGTCCCGGTCCCGGTGTAGCCGATGGTCGTCACCGGTCGGCTGGCCGCCGCGGCAGGCGTGGCGGCGCTGTTCGTCACCCTGGTCCTGCCCTCGGTGGTCGGCGTGGTCGTGGTGACCTGCGTCCTGGCCGCCGGGCTGCTCATCGATCTCGGCGCGGTGGGGCGGGCGCGCGACCTGTCGCTGTCCCGCGAGGCACTGACCACGGTGCGGCTCGGCCGCTCCGCCGAGGTGGAACTCGTCGCGGTCAACACCGGAGCCCGCAGGCTGCGCGGGACGGTGTGGGACGACTGGCCCGACAGCGCACGCGCCGAGAACCGCGCGCACGTGCTGGATCTCGCCTCTGGTACCAAGGTCCGTTTCCGCACCACGCTCACGCCCACCTACCGCGGCGATCGGGTCGCGGGCCGGATCACGGTGCGGCTGCTCGGCCCGCTCGGACTGGCGGGCAGGCAGACGAGGCGGGACGTGCCCGCCCGGGTGCGGGCGCTGCCCGCGTTCCGCGCCGAACGGCTGCTGCGGTCGAAAGTCAAAAGGTTGCAGCATCTCGACGGCCGCAATCTGGCCAACCTGCGCGGGCAGGGCACCGAATTCGACTCGTTCCGCGAGTACGTCGCCGGTGACGACGTGCGCGCGATCGACTGGCGCGCCACCGCCCGCGCCACCGACGTTCTGGTCCGCACCTGGCGGCCGGAGCGCAACCGGCACGTGCTGATGCTGCTGGACACCGGCCGGGTCAGCGCGGGCCGGGCCGGCGACGGTACGCGCTTGGACGCGAGCATCGAGGCGGCCCTGCTGCTCGGCGGTCTCGCCGCCGCCGCGGGGGATTCGGTCGACCTGCTCGCCTTCGACCGCCGAGTGCGCGCCGAGGTCCGAGGTGTCGGCGGAAAGGGTCTCCAGCTGAAGTTGATGCACGCGATGGCCGGAATCACTCCCGCCCTCGTCGACACCGACAGCGCCGGACTGGTGCGAGCGGCCATTCAGCGCACTCGCCGGCGCAGCCTGGTCGTCTGGTTCACCAGCTTGGACGGCGCCGCGGTGGAGGAGAACCTGTTGCCCGTGCTGCCGGTCCTGGCGCAACGGCACCGCGTGCTCATCGTCTCGGTGACCGACCCCGATGTCGCCGCGGCGGCCAGCCGGCGCGACGACCTGTCCGACCTCTACGCCGCGGCCGCGGCCGAATCCGTGCTGGCCGAACACGCGCTGGTCCAGGAATCGCTGCGGCGCACCGGGATCGCGGTCGTCGCGGCGGCTCCGGAAAGACTGCCGGAGGCCCTGGCGGACGAATATCTGGAGCTGAAACAATCCGGAGCCCTTTGAGGCCTTTCCGCCGGGCGCCGCGGTCTCGTCGAAGCGCGTCCTCGCGCGCGCGCCGAGGAGGATCATGACCCCATGGCCTCAGATCTCGCCGCCTTCGTCCGCGGATTGCCCAAAGCGGAACTGCACCTGCATCTGGAAGGGACGCTGGAGCCGGAGCTGAAGTTCCGCCTCGCCCGGCGCAACGGCGTCGAGCTGCCGGAGAAGAGCGTGGAAGAGGTCAAGCAGACCTACCGATTCCATGACCTGACGTCGTTCCTCCAGGTCTACTACCCCGCGATGCGCGTGCTACGGCGCCCGGAGGACTTCCACGACCTCGCCTTCGACTACCTGCGCCGGGCGCACGGGCAAGGCGTGCGTCACGCCGAGTTGTTCTTCGATCCGCAGGCGCACACCGGGCGCGGGATCCCGTTCCCCACGGTGATCAGCGGATACCGGTCGGCGATCGCACGGGCGCGGCGGGAGCTGGGCATATCCGCCGAACTGATTTTGTGCTTCCTGCGCGACCATTCCGCGGAGTACGCCATGGCGACGCTGCTTGAAGCGCTGCCGTACAAGAGCTGGATCCTCGGGGTGGGGCTGGATTCCGACGAGCGGGGCAACCCGCCGAGCAAGTTCGCCGCCGTCTTCGAACGCGCCCGCGCGGAAGGGTTCCTGCTGACGATGCACTGCGACATCGACCAGCCGGATTCGATCGAGCACATCCGCCAGGCGCTGGAGGACATCGCCGTCGACCGCATCGACCACGGCACCAACATCGTGGAGGACGACCGTCTGGTCGAACTGGCCTGCTCCAAGGGGATCGCGCTC
This sequence comes from Nocardia sp. NPDC004260, assembly GCF_053603155.1. NCBI lineage: Bacteria > Bacillati > Actinomycetota > Actinomycetes > Mycobacteriales > Nocardiaceae > Nocardia > Nocardia sp. NPDC004260. The sequence continues at coordinate 21,914 of NZ_JBSGEZ010000011.1, forward strand.
ACCTGCTGTCCGGTGTCGAACTCCTTCGTCACGGCGCAGATGAAAGCCGAGGAGATCGTCGGTCTGCTGAACCGTGGGCTGACGGTGACGGTCAACAGCGACGACCCCGCGTACTTCGGCGCCTACGTTGCCGACAACTACCTCGCGCTCGCCCAGCAAGGTGGTCTCGGGACCGATCAGGTGGTCGAGTTGGCCAGGAACTCCTTCCGTGCCTCGTGGATCACGCCCGCCCGGCAGGACGCCTATCTGCGCGAGATCGACGACTACGTGGCGGCGAACGGCTGACCGGCGCGCGGCGGGAAGACCGGGAACAGCGGCCACGGCAGCACCCGGCGCTGCCGTTCGGCGATGACCGCGCCGAGAATCTGCGACGGCGGACAACCGGCCGGTGGCGCGACGCGCAGCCGGCCGCACACCTCGGCCACGAGCGCCGTCCCCAGCTGGTGTTGCGCCGCGGGCGTGAGGGTGCGCAAGCGGGTCAGGTACTGCCGCACGGCCAGCGCCAGATCTTCCGGTAGTCCGGACAGCTCGAGCTGCGCGCTCCAGCCGGTCAGCCACGGCGGCGCGATCGCGAGCGCGGGCGGCGGCAGCGGGCGTTGCGCGTGCACGACCACGGTGCCCGCGAGCACGTCACCGACCCGCCGCGCATGCGGCGAGCACATCGAGGTGAGCACCGCGATGGCGCCGAACCCGCCCAGCATCCAGAAATCGACGATCGCGCCCGCCAGGCCGCGGGTGAGCGCGTGCCGGAAATCGATCGGCCCGCCGTCCTCGCGCACCACCCGCAGCCCGAGCATCAGCTTGCCCAATGTGCGTCCCCGCCAAGCGGTCTCACAGGTCACGGGGTACCCGACCAGCACGGTCACGATGGTCACCAGTACGACCACGTCCAACCAGGCCGAGTCGACGCCAGCGGGCAGCAGCAACGTGACGATCGCGAACAACAGCACGAACCCGAGCGTGCATTGGGCCAGCACATCGATCAGGAACGCGGTGGCCCTGGTGGGGATGCGGGCGATCGGCAGTTCCAGGGCCACTGCTTCGCCGGTGGTGAACTCAGCCATGTCGATAGCATTCTTGCGACCGGCGGGAGTGGGAGGCAACCGAATGGACGTGGACGCATACAGCCTGGCGCACCGCAGGGCGTGGGACCGGCTCGACTACCTGTCCAACCGGAGCAAGCTCACCGGCGCGGAGGCGGACGAACTCGTCATGCTCTACCGCCGCACCTCCCAGCAGCTCGCGCGGCTGCAGTCACACAGCCCGGACCCGGAGCTGATCGCCGGGCTGAGCGCGCTGCTGGCGCGTGCGCGCGGCCGGGTGCTCGGCACGCGAGCCGACACTCGGCAGGAGATCGGACGGTTCTTCAGCCACCGCTTCCCGGCGGCGCTCTATCGGGCATGGCCGTGGTGGGTCGGCGTCGCCGCGGTGTTCCTGTCGGTGTCGGCCGGGTTGGCAGTCTGGGTGGACCGGTTCGATTCGGCCCGCGAGGTGCTCGGAATTCCCGAGGACACAAAGAGTCTCACCGCGCCGGGCGGCGCGTTCGAGACGTACTACTCGGAACATCCGCAGGAGGCCTTCGCCGCGCAGGTATGGACGAACAACGCATGGGTGACGGCGATCGCCTTGTTCACCGGCGTCTTGATCCTGCCCGCGGTCTACCTGCTGTTCATGAACGCGCTCAACCTGGGTGTCAGCGCGGGCCTGATGGCTGATGCGGGGCGGCTGGATTCGTTCTTCGGCTTCATCCTTCCGCACGGCACGCTGGAGCTGACCGCGGTGTTCGTCGCGGGTGGCGTCGGCCTGAAACTGGGTTGGACGCTGGTCGATCCGGGTCGGCTCAGCCGGGTGGAGGCGGTGGCCAGGCAGGGCAGGGCGACCGCGACCGTAGCGCTCGGCCTGGTCGGAGTGTTGCTGGTCTGTGGCTTCATCGAAGGTTTCGTGACGCCGAGCCCGCTGCCCACACCGATTCGCGTCGCGATCGGATTCACTGCCGAGGCGTTGTTCCTGGTGTACGTGTTCGGGGTGGGGCGCCGCGCGGTCACGGAGCAGGCGAAGCCGGGTGCCGAGCCCTCGGGCGATCATCTGACCACTGTGACGCAGCCAACATTCAGCACACGCTGGATGAAGTGACTGGGACAATCGGCAGCAAGCGGCGCCAGATCGGTTCGGAAGTCCCCCATTTGAGTTCCGCTGGCCGCAGCGAGTCGCTGCTCTAGCTGCGGCCAGCGTTACCGTCAACTCTACACAACCGTTATCCCTACGCAACCCTGCCTGTCGAGGTCAAGCGTATAAAGCAGCACCCCAGCAAACCCTTGCGGCAGCACCTTTCCGCCCCGCGCCAGCTAACTGCATGCGACCCGGGCGACCATGATTTCGGCAACCGGGCACTGCTCCGGCCACACCGCCGGAATAGTCACGGGGAATACGTCACGGCAATGAATCGGAGCTCGTCTCGGGCGTTAGCGGAGCGTTTCAATAGACCCCTCCATGGTTGCTGACACCCCTTCCCACCTGCACGTTCATTTGCACGAAAGGGCAGTTGCTGGTCATCGCCCAATAGAAAGAGACCAGAAGTTTGTTTACGCGGTAATAAACCGGGTAAAGACATAGCGGCACGCCGGGAAGACCGGGCAGTTCCCCGACAGGCTCCGCATTAACCAGTGAGTGAAAAGGATCCAGTTCACCCGCCCCGCACGCCCGATTCAGCACCGGAGCCGCAACCATAACGAGGCATGTGATCTTCGCCTCACCTGCCGTTACCGAGCGTCGACCCGCGCGAAATCGACGCCGTGACACTCGACTTGGAGTGGCCCACGTCACCGTCGACGCACGGCCATGCTGCACTCCAACGATCGAACCGGACCGCCGCAACGGCAGTCCGCGACTCGAATCACTCCGCGAAAATGACCTGAATCACCTTCAAGGCGATAGGGGGCTCAACCGACGCGCAGTATCCCGGTGACCGTGCCTTGCAACAGACGGCCGTCGTGTGTGATCAACGGTGCGGTCTCCAGCGGATCGTCGACGATGGTGCCGGGCAGCGGATGCGATGCGGTGACCGCACCGGTTTCGGGGTCGAGAACGGTGAACGCGTACCCGTCCACGGGCGTGGTGTGCTCGGAGCCGACGCGAGCGACCGTGTAGAGCGCGCCGTCGGCGGTGGACAGCCGCGGAACGGCGGCACTGCGAATCTTGTTCTCCCACATCACGTGACATCCGTCAGCGGAGACGTCGACTCGCGTCATCCCCCCGGTGAACGCAGCATTCGGCGGCGACGCAGGCCCCGCCCCCTCGGGCAGCGCCGGATACGGGTAGCCGTATGTGCTCGCCACGAAGATCGAGCGGCCGATGCCGACGGGTGAATTCTCGCTTCCGGCCCCACCTTCGCCGAGCACCGGAACCGTGCACATCAATTCGCCTGTTCCGGAACGGAATACCAAGGCATGCACCTGTCCGTCGGCGTTGTCGACGATGGTCAGATAGTCCGCACCGGTCTCGGGACCGAAGTAGGTGGGCGTCGACCCGGTGCCCCAGCTGAGCTGTCCCGGCTTGCGCGCCGATCCCCGGTCGTAGGCCGCGCGCCACGCGATCTCCGGAGCGCCGGATGGGCCGACGCGCAGTTCGTACAGCGCGTGCGTCGTAGCCACCGCGACCTGTCCACGCGGAGCCGCCGAGATGCTGTTCGCCACTTGCTCCCCCGCGGGCAGCGTCAACGCGGTGACCAGACCGGCCGGCGTGACGAATCCGACCACTCCCCGGCCGGTCGCGAACCACACGTTGCCCGACCAGTCCGGAACGAGTCCCGTCACGTTGTCCCCCGACGGGATCACCGACCCGAGGTCGGCGGACTCTTCGCTGATCAGCCGCCACGCTCCCGCCGCGTCACGCTCGTGCCGGACCCGGAGCAACCGGTCGGTGCCGTCCACGACCACCAGACGGTCGTCCTGATCGAGGTAGGCGTACACACCGCCGAGCAGACTGCCCTTGGTCAACGGCAGCGCGGCGAGCGATGGCGCCAACGGGCCCGGCGCCGCCGGATCGAGCAGATACACCGTCGGGGTCTGTCCCGCGATCGCGGTGCACAGCGCGACCACGAGGCGGTCCGATCCCTCCAGCAAGGTGGGGCACGCCGAGGCCAGCGGGTACGCGCCGATCGCCGCGGCGCGGGCGTCCGGACCGGCGAGCGGTGTCGCGTCCGAGGACCCCGCGTCACCGTGCATGGTGGCGGTGCCGGTCGGCCCCAGGAAAGGATTCGGCGGCGCGAGCGGACTCCATGGCCCGGCCGCCGACGCGGGCTGAGCGGGCAGCAATGCCAGCACGCAGGCGGCGAGGAGGGTCATCGGCCGACGCATCGCGGTCCTCTTTCGCTGGGCAACGCGGTATCCGAACACCGGAGAGAACAGTATTCGGGTATTCGCCGGGCCACCCGGAACAGCGGCAATGCGATGGCGAAGCTTCCGTTCACTTCGTACGGGTTCACCCTGCGCCCGGTCCCGGAGGTGGTGGCGGCGTTGGAACAGGCGGGCTGCACCGTCGAGCAACGAAGGCATGCGAGCACGCCGATTCCGCACCATTTGCTGGTGGCGACGTCCCCGCTGACTACATCAGCGCGCCGCCGTCGACCCGGATCTCGGTGCCGGTCATGTATTTGCCGTCGTCGGAGGCGACCATCGCGACCACCCCGGCGATGTCCTCCGGGCTGCCCAGCGCTCCCCCGTTGAGCCATCCGGTCATCCGGGAGAACAGCTGCGGATCGAAACCCTCGGGCTGATCCAGGATGGACTTCGTCGTGATACCGCTGGTGATGCCGGCCGGAACGATGTTCACCGCGCGCAAGCCCTGCTTGGCGTACTCCAGGGCGATGGCGTGTGTGAAGGCGTTCACGCCGCCCTTGGACGCGGCGTAGGAGGCGAGGTAGGGCGCCGCGCTGAAGGCCGCGGTAGAGGAGATGTTGACCACCACGCCGCGTCCGGTGTCCAGCAGAGCGGGCAGCGCGGCCTGGGTCATGAGGAAGGTGCCGGTGAGATTCACCCGGATCACCTGGTCCCACACCTCGAGCGGCATCTCGTGGGTGCGCGCGGGCCGCAGGATGCCCGCCGCGTTGACCAGCACGTCCAGTCCGCCGAGGAACTCCAGCGCCGCTGCGGTCGCGGTGCGCACCGAAGCCGGATCGGCGGTGTCGACCTCGACCGTCCGCAGTCGTTCCGCGCCGTCGCCCGCCTTCTCCGCGGTGGCCGCCAGGCCCGCGGCGTCGATGTCGGCGGCGACCAGCTGCGCCCCTTCGTCCAGCAGCCGCAAGGCGATGCCCTGACCGATGCCGGATCCCGCTCCCGTCACCACCACGCGGCGGCCGTCAAATCTGCGCATGCCAAAAATTAGAACACGTTCTCATCGAGCGTCAAGGGACTCGCCGTGCTCCCCCGGCTATTCGCAGCACCATCGCCGCCGTCGCGGCGCCGTACGCACGGCTGGCCGAGCCCGGCCGATCCGCCGGATAGTTGGAGCGATGCGTGACGACGACGCCGTTGGGCAGGGTGACCGTCTTGTCCGGCACGGTCGCGACGCAGTTGCCGCCCGCCTTGGCCACCAGGTCGACGATCACCGTTCCGGAGCCGAGCAGGTCCAGCGCCGCCGGTCCGAGCAGGCGAGGCGCCGGGGATCCGCGGTGCACGGCCGTGCAGACGACCAGATCGGGCGGCGTCGCGGCGAGCGTGTCCAGCAGTGCCGCGTTGTCGTCCCGGTTCGGTACGAATTTCCCCGCGCCCGCCTCGATCGCGGCCACTCGCTGTTCGATGCGGTTGCCGACCGCCGTCGGCCGCTCGTCGCCGAACGTGCGCGCGGCCGCGATGGCGGCGAGACCGGCGGCCCCGCACCCCAGCACGAAGGCACGGACCGGGCGGGCAAGCCGCCCGGGAGCGAGCAGCCGCCTGCCTTCGGCGTAACCCACCGCGCCCGCGATCCGGCTCATGGTGGACAGCGCGTCGAACTCGGTGGTCGTGTCGTCGCGTGGCACCGCGTCGAAGGCCACCGATTCGATGCCGCGACGGCGCAACCGGTCGATCTCGTCGCGCCGGTGGTGCGGATCCTGGAAGCCGAGCAGCGTCGTCCCCGCACGCAGCGGCATCGAGTCGAGCTCGAACGCGGGCGGTTTCACCCAGACGACGATGCCCGCGCGTTCGAACACCGCCGCGCGATCCTCGAGGACGACCGCCCCGGACGCGCTGTAGTCCTCGTCCGTGAAACCCGCGCCTTGACCCGCGCCTTCCTGCACGAGAACGCGGAGTCCCGCTGTCGACAGCGTGCGCACCTCGTCTGGGGTGAGCGCCACGCGAGTCTCCCGCGACGCGGTCTCGCGCAGCACTCCGACGATCATCGTGCGGTCCCGGGCTCCGCCACCAGAGCGGTCAGGCCGCGATCGGCGAGCGCGTCGCGATAGGTGAGCCCGCCGACGATGTCGCGAACCAATTGCTCCAGCCGGTCGAAGAGTTCCTCGATCAAGGCGGGCGACTCGTGCCGCGGCGCCTTGCGCGGAGCGAGGACGTTCAACCGGACACCGGGACGCAGCGAGCCGGTCCGGTCCAGCGCGACGCTGTCGACGCCGGCCACGGCGAGCAACATGTCCTCCACCTGCGCACTCGTGTGCACGCCCGCCTTGTCGAGCAGCGCGGTGTCGAACACCACCGAGACGAACATGCCTTCCGGGTTGCCCAACGGTCGCAGCACGTCGGTTCCCAGCCGGGTGTTGATCGCGGCGATCCGGCCGCATGCCCGATCGATCTGCGCGCGCATCAGCGCGTGATTGCGGTCGAAGTAGTCCTCGGAGGTGTGCTCCAGGATGGCGCGGGCCAGATGGGTGGTCTCGCGCTGGAACGAAATCGTGAGCCGTTCCCGGATCCGAGCCAGCCACGCGCCGTCGCCGGTGCAGGCGGCGCCCATTTTGCAAGGGCCGAAGGCGTTGTAGCCCTTCGAGTTCCCCGTAATTGTCAGCACCACGTCGTACAGCCGCCGGATGCCCTGCTCGGTCTCCACGTGCAGTGCCGCGATCGGGATGTGCGAGGCCACCAGCCGGTCGAAGGCCATGTCGCAGATCACCGGAACACCGCAGTCGAGCAGCACCCGCCCGAGTTCCGCCAGCTCGGTGGCCGTGTAATCCGCGACGACGGGGTTGCCCGGCAGTGTGAGCAGCACGCCGCACAGTTCGCCCGTCGCCCGCAGTTCCGCGAGGCAGCGGGCCAGCCGGGCCGGATCGATCTTGAACGCGTCGTCCGGAGCCACCGGGCACGAGACGATTCGCAAGCCGAATTTCTCCACATGGATGCTGGAACTCTTGTAGAAGCCCTCCGGGCACACGATCGCCCCGCCCGGCCTGGCGAGGGTGGCCACCGCCTCCTCGAGCAACATCGTGCTCGAGTACGGGCAGACGATCGCCTCCTCCGGGCGCACCCGGACGCCGGGCACGCCTTCCACCGGATGCGACAGGCGCTCGAACAGCTTGCGGGCCGCGAGTTCCCGCAGAATCAGCGGCTGCCGCTTGTCGTAGAGCCTGCCGTCGAGGTACTCCGCCGGGGGTGCGATGTGCAGGCTTTCGCGCCATGCCCGGTCCAGCGCCGCGACCGCGTGCGCGTCCGGAGCCCGGCCGGTTTCGCCGTGGTAGGCGTCGATGACGCCCGAGTAGCGGCGGCCACCGGTCCCGGCGAACCAGGTGTCTCTCGAAAGATGCCCGCGCACTTCACGTTTCCTGGCCTCGGAGCGATTGGTCAGCCTCGCCAGGTCGGCGAGCGGATCGGTGAGCACCTGGCTCTGAGTCACGGAACCTCGCCTTCTGAAGCGTCTCCCGGTGCGGGCATGGTGTTCCATTTCTCCTCGAGTGCGGCGCGGAACAGGCTGCGGCAGTTGCCCTCGGTGAGTCGTTCGAACTCCGCCAGCGGCGGCTGCGCGACGATCTGGTCCACCACGATGGCCGAACCGGCGCGCCGGAGGTCGTAGAGTTTCTCGAACCGCCGGACCGCGAACGCGACGTCGTGCTTCAGCGCGGAGAAGCGCGTCGCGACCCGGGCCTGGCGCGAGTAGTCGTACTCGCCCACCGCGACGTAGCGGTCATCGACTACGAGCATGCTCTGCGCGTTGCGCGCATACTCGCGCTTGACCAGCACGCTTTCCACGCCCGATCGGGCCTGCTTCCACAGTTTGTCGTCGTAGGGCCAGACGTCCGAGATGTCGTCGAGCACATACATCCGCCGTACATCGATCTTCGGTGGATGGGTCATGTCGGCCAGGCGCAGGATCGCCGCGTGATAGTCGTCGCCGACATCGCCGCCGATCGTGCCCAGGTCCGCGGTGTGAATCGCGCGCACCGACGTGGTGGCCTGCTCCAGGATCGTCAGCCAGTCGGTGACGGTATTCCATTCCCATACCGTCGCGCTGCGCGAGGGAATCTGCGCGAGGATCTCCTCGGCGCGCTCCAATTGCCGATCGGCGACCAGGCGCAGCGGCTCGATCTCCGCCCGCGCTCCGGAGGCATCGATCAGGCTCTGCGCGATACTCAGTGCGCGCGAGACCAATTGAGGGTCCTTGCCGAGCAGGACGTTGAATCGCATCCGCAGGTCGTAGTAGGCGCTGCTGGTCGGATCGGCCGCGGGATCGGCGCTGCCGTCGGTCGGCAACTCCGCGCCGAGCGCCAGACTCAGACGTTCGCGCAACGCCAGCGGCGGAATCCTGCTGCCGTTCTCGATCTGCTGAATCAGGCTGCGGGAGCAGCCCGCTCTGGTGGCGAGCGACGCTTGGGTGTAACCGCGCTCCAGTCGTAGCCTGCGGACCAGGTTGCCGACCTGCTCGTCCGAGCCCGAGTCAGCCATTCCGCGCCTCCCATTCTGCGCCTTGCATACGCATGCTCACGGAGTATCACGATGCGACATTTTAGTCGTCAAGTGTCAAGTGGCGGCGGATGTATCGCGTTCGCCGAATTTCGTTGTCAACCAGCAATCCGGCTGGACGATCAATGTCCCGCCGCCGCAGGATCGAAGACGCTCACAAACACGCTTTTCGGACTCCACCAGGTAGTGAGGAGCGCAACTTCCGCCGACCGGCGACATGTTCTGAGCTACATGACTATTGTCGAGCAGAAATGCCCATAAGATATCGTCACGAAGCGCTAAAGCTTCGTTGACAGCATGAGGTGTCACTACCTAGCCTTGATCTCGAAGCCACCGCAATTTCACTTCGCCGCAGGGGTTTTCCCACCTGCCGCGCTCGGTGGCTCGATAACTCGAGGAGGTGCCGGATACGGATACCTCGTTACCGCGCGAGCCGAGCCGATCCGGCCGCATCCGTGGCCTTACATGACAACGTCGCCTTCGTCGTTCGCGCCTTCCCTGAGCATCAGTGCACCGAGTAATTCCGGCACGGACGAAGTCATCATGTTCGCGCCGTGGCCGAGCGCGGGTCACCGCACTCCGGGCGAGCCCGGCGGGTCCCGCGTCATAACGAACAGAGTGAATGAGAGCGGATCATGGCACTCGACATCACCGATTCGATCATCACCAGCGATATCACCCCGGAAACGGCGCGGCTGCTCCCCTATTCCTCTGACACCGGTTGGGAACTCAGCTGGCTGCCGACAGTCACTCTTACCCGCGAGCAGGCCGTCAGCGGGATGGTGCTCGACGAAATGCTCAGCGATCCCGGCACACTCGCCAGCGACCTCGCGCTCGAGTTGGCCGCCATGCACGCCGCCGAGCTCGGCATCACCTTGCGTGAGGTGCTGCTCCGGCTGTACGTCCGCATCACCGAACGCGACAATGCACCCAGCTGTCGCGATCACACGCCCCTGCCCGCCTGATCGCGACCCGGCGGGGGCTCGGTCCGGCAGGCCGATGGCACACACTATCGATCGGTGCACCGGCGTCACCGACCGTGCGCCCGGGATCCGCGCGGCGAACGCCCGACTCGAGCCGACCACCGTGCGATGTCCCACCGTCGATGGACCACGAGGCGACGAGGGCGAGGTTCTTTCCCAACCTCGGGAACAGAGCACACGGGGCCGGAACGATCCTGGCGGACAATGTTCTCTCTCGGTGTCGTTGACGCGGGCGAAGGGTTTACCGGGGCATGGCTCAATCGTTGCGGGTGGACACGGACCTGCTGCGAGCCATCACTCCTGAACTGGCCGCCATCGCCGACACCGCGCAAGGAGAACTGGCGCGCCTGAAGGAAAGACTCGCCGCCGAGGGAAAATGCTGGGGCGACGACGAGCCGGGCCGGGCCTTCGGCGACAGCTACGAGCCTGCGTCCGAAAAAGGGATCACCGGCTTCGAGAACCTGGTCCACAATCTGCACGGGATGAGCAGCAGCGTCGCCGACGCGGGCGAGGCGCTGCACGACCAGGACCACAACAGCGGCTCCCGGCTCCGCGAGCAGAACCCGTTCGACTCCATGCCGGTCAGCAACACTCCTTACGGCCAGCCGCAGTCGCGGCGTCCGGTGCCGTCGCAGTCCGGCGCCACGCCGAACACCGAGCCGGGATCCGCCGGCGACACCACTGCGACCACCTCGGCTGACAATCCCACCCCCCAAGCCGACAACCCCGCCACCCAGGTCGACAACCCAACCGCTACGGCGAGTGGCCCTACTGCCACACAGGGAACAGGACAGCCCGGCTATCAACCGACCAGCAACCCGATCGCACCCGGCTCGACGAACCCCGGCGACTACGGCCCGGCCGGTACTCCCGACTCGTCCGGGCAGGAGCCGTCCGCCAACTTCCCCTCGACGCCTTCCGTCCAGGACCGGGCGACGCCAACGGCGCGAGACGCCGCGCGAAACCCGACATCACCGGCCACTGCCACACCTACCGCCGCCGAACCATCCCCTGCGGCGACATCCAAGCCCGGCGCGTCCGGACCCGCGTCCGTCCCGCGCACGCCGGAGACTCGATGGACGAGGCCGCCCGCTGATTCGCCATGGATGCGAAACACATCCGGCACGCCGTGGTCGCGCAGCCCGGGCGGTCCGGCACAGAATCAGGCCTTCCCGCCACGCCGCAAGGGGCCGAGGCCCGACGCGGCGAAACCCGGCAAGGCCCCGAAAGCGCGCAAGCCGAAACCGGCACCGGCGGAAGCGAAGCACTCCCGGGTACGGACGGACCCGGATGCCGTGGCCGCCGCGCGGGCGCTGGCCGCTCGCCACGGCCTCCGGATCGCCGGATTCGAAGACTCCGGTGTGTCGAAACCTACGGTCGACGAGATCTCGGCGGCCGTCGACGGCATCCTCGGCAAATATCCTTTCATTCGGCCGGGCGGGATCGAGATCACCGACCTGCGGGATGGCGCGGTGTCGCGCGTGGTGCCGCATCGCGTGCCCGACGGCACAGCGGACGTGGTCACCGGTGGGTGGATGCTGCTGGACCGGGTTGCGGTGGCCAATCCCGTACTGCTCGCCGAAAGGGTGGAGGCCGCGGCGGGTGCGGGTGAGCGGGTGGCCGGGTCCGTGGACCGGCCGATGTATTCGACGATCGTTCGCGACCTGGGCCGGATACTCGAGGCGGGGGCAGGCCTGCATGTGCGGCAGTCGGCGCACCGGTCGCTGCTCATGGAGTATCGGCGCATCAGCGGGCCGTGGGATCGCGGTGACACGCTGGCCGCGATCGTGCGTGGTTACCGGCAGTGGCGCGCCCAGCTGATCCGCGCGTGCTTCTGCGGTGATCTTTTCGATCCTGGTGCGGCGGTGGTGGAAGGGTTCACCGAAGTCGAACTGCGTGGCGAGCGCGCCTGCGGGCCCGCGAAAGTGCTGCACCGGTTGGTCATCGAGCACGCCCGCGGACGATCGAGCGCCTGATGGTGCGGATCCCGGATTATTTCCCCGACTGGCTGACCGACATGGTGTTGGGGCACTTTCCGGAGGGGGACCCGGAGGCGATGCGCCGCGACGCCGACGCCTGGTCGGACGCGGCGAACGCGCTGGTGCCGGTGGCGCATCGGCTCCGCGCGGCGTTGGAGCGGTTGGACGAGGCGGTCGAGGGCGAGACCGGTACGGAAATACAGAAGCAGTACCGCAAGATCCTCGACCAGGTAGAGGCGCAGATCGAGTTCAACAACTCGATGGCCCGGAAACTGTATGCCAACGCCACGGATACCGAGTACGGGCAGTACGTCCTCATCGGCATCGCAGCAGCGCTGCTGGCGCAGTGGATCATCGACATGGCCATGCCGCCGCCCGGCAGCATTGTGAAGGCGATCTCCGATCGCGCCGAGGCCAGGGTGGGGATGGAACTCGCGCAGCGCGATCTGGTGTTGACCATATTGGGCAGGGTCGCGCGGTTCGTCGCGGAGCACCCGCGGCTGATGCTGGCTACGAAGGGTGTGTTCTTCGGGACGGTGGTCGGCGGCGGAGTGCCCTATGTCGCGCAACGTGTCCAGATCGCGCAGGGCCACCGGGAGACGGTGGATTGGCGGAAGGTCGGGATCGGGGCCGCGGCGGGTGCTGTCGGTGGTCTGGTCGGTGTCGAGGTCGGTCGTCGCGTCGCGCCGTTGGCGATCAAAGCGGGCGGGCGTGTGCTGGGCACGGTGGCGGCCGGCGGCGTGGGCGGTATGGCCGGTGGTTTGGCGGGTGGGCTGACCGCGTGGGGTTTGACGGGCGGTGACCTGCGCGGCAAGGACCTGGCCACCATGGTGTGGACCGGATTCGGCTCCGGCCTCGTCGGGGGGATCGGGGCGGGGGTGCGCGCCGGGCGTGCCGGGGTGAACGCGAGTTCGATCGAACCGGTGCCCTCTCTCGATTCGGGGCCGCCTTCCGACGCGGCACCATCGGCCCGGATTTCCGCGCCCGGGGATGGTCGTCCGCCGCAAACACAGACGGCGACGCCCGAGTCCACGTCCACCACCAGTGACGTGGACGCGCCGCAGGCGAGGCGTTCGGAGTCCGGTGATGGTTCGATGGACCGGCCCGCGGACCTGTCCGAGGCGAGGATGGCCGAGGGCGATCAGATCCTGCGCGACATGGTCGACGACGCCATCGCCCGAATCCTGGGCGGCGAGGGCCCTGGCCAGTCGCTGGACGGCGGCGGCGGAATCGCACCGAGGAGCACGCCCGACTACCCGTCGGGAGGGTCATCGTCTTCGTCGTCGCGCGGTGGCGGCACCGGATGGTCCGGCTGGAACATGACCGAGACCACACGAGGCGGTGTCGCCGTGGCCACCCATCCCGAAGGGGGTTCGGCCACACCGATGCCGACCCGACAGGCACAGATCAGCGATCCTCAGCTGCGCCCGGAGCAGCGGGGAATCACTGTGACTGCCGAAGGGTCCGCCACCCGGCCGGGCACCCACGAGCCCGGCACCGAAGTCCTTCTCGACGACGGCAGCAGTTCTTACGCGAGCCCACTCATGGTCGAACACGGACCTGCCGGAGAGATGTACTTGGTCGCGCCGGAACATCCGGCGGGCAACGCCTCTCAGGACACGGCGGGACCACGACCGGTCGGTGAAACGCTGGACGAGGGGGCGACTACCCACGAGGGACAGCCCCTGCACACGGTCGATTTCGACGCCGAGATCGCCAAGCTGGAAGCGGAGCTGGCTCAGACTTCACCACCAGCGAGCGCGGACACCACCGCACCATCGGTGGAAGCGCCGCCACAAGCCTCGGACACCACACCACCGCCCTCGACACACGCCGGAACGGAAGACGCCGTGGCGGGGCACGCACAGTCCCTTCCGGATCCCGCGCCCGCGACACCGGTCGGTTCCGATACGCAGAATCCGGTCGCACAGGCCACGGCTCCGCCACCGAACACCGCCCCCGCAGGGTATGCCTCCGCCACGCCCGAGCCGCGAAACCCCGTTCCCCCGTCGACCGCATCCCCCGCAGCCAGCGCCCCGGCGGCGAGCAATACCTCACACACCGGCGAGCCCAGACCGCCTGTCGGGCCGACAAACTCCAGCGGCACGCACCGTTCGGGCGGCACCAGCCCGCTCGCGGCACCACTGGCGGGCCACACACCGCATGCCAACAACCCCACCGCCCCCACGAACACGCCGACAGCATCGGCTCCGGCGGCAGGATTCCCGTCAAAGGATCTCGGAAACCCTGTCGCTCGAACGAACTCGCCGACAGCATCGACTTCGCCAACGGGATTCCTGCCCACCGATCCCGGAGAAACTCCCCACTCCGCCGCGACAGCCCCGGCCGCCGCAACCGGCCGACCGGGCGACGACGAACCCGACGCCGATCCCGAAGAGTTCCCCACCCCACCGGGCACCGTCGTGGACGACCCCAGAGAACACAACATCCAAAAAGACCCCCGGGAACACAGCGTCCAACAAGACCCCCGGGACCACAGCGTCCAAAAGAAGCCCGCCGGCGATCACGTAGTCATCCCCGGCGTCACCTACCCACTGGAAGACGAACCCCCCGCCGACGCCATACCCGTCATCCCGCACACCCCCTCTTTGACTCCCCTGCCCAACGACTCCGTCGGCTTGGGGCGCCTCGCCCAAAACCCCGACGACCCCGAAAACACCCCTGGCCCCACCTCACCACGCGCTCCGGATATCACCAACCCCCTCTCGGATCGCCATACGGCCGCACCCGAAACCAATCTCGACGCCGGACTCGGCAAAACGCCCGACTCACTCGCCATGCCATCCCGGTACGCGACCGAACCCAGCCCCGACGTCCCCGGCGCGCCCCAGAAACCCACTGCCCCGCAACTCAACCCGCACTCCCTCGAATACAACGACGACCCCAGCCGCCTGCCGTCCATCGGCGGAGTCCCACACCTGCAACCTGCCCCACCGCCGAAGAAGACGGAGCACAAGCGCCTGATCACCCGAATGGGCGCCGATCCGGACGAACCCAAACGGCGCAAACGTACCCAGAAGAAGCAACCATCCCCACCCGAACCACCACAGCCGACACCCGAGCCACCGGCGCCGGTCCCGAAGCCGACGCCGCAGCCGAAGCCGCGCAAGCGCAGCCAGCCGTCCGCACCGCTGGCCCACGAGGAGTTCGTGGTCCGCGATGTCGGCGAAGCGATCGGCGAGATCGGTGACGAAGGCCCGCGAGTCGCCGCCGCCAAGGACGCTCGGCGATGGGTGACGTCGCTGCCGGAGAAGCTGCCCTGGCTCACCGCCGACCAGATCGAAACCGCGAAACTGCTGATCTCGGAGATGGTGGCGAATGCACTGCGGTGGACCGAGGGCAAGGTCGCGGTCGTCGCCACGGCAACGGATACCGACGACACCCGCAAAACCCGATTCACGGTCACCGACGACAGCAAATCCACCTGGTTCGAGCTGCATGGGCCACGTGGCAGTTCCGCCCCTACACGCGCCGGGCATCAACCCGCCACGCGATCGCAGGCATCCGCACCGAATTCCGAACAGCGCAACACGACCGAGCATGCATCGGAATCGCCGGACACTCAGGCGCCGTCCCCCGTGGCGAATGAGTCCGGTACCGAGAAAACCGCATCCGGTAAATCCGGTACATCGGAAGAACCAGAAAATGCCGAAGCAGGCAAGAAGAGCGAATCGCTACTGCACCTCGTTCGCCACGACTCGAACCTAGGCATACGCCTCGGCGCCGAGTTCCTCAATCGACTGCCGAGCGAAACCGCACCCCATGCCGAACCGTCGGCGAGTAGCGATGAGCCGGCGCACGCAGCAACCATCCCACGGCCGGACGGCGCCGATACCACAGCATGGCTCTTTGAGGTTCGCCGATACTCGGGTCTGTCCCCAGAACAACTCGATGAGCTCGTAGGCGCGACACCAGGCACCTGGCAGTCGGCCGAATTGGGTGAAGCGGAACTGGAAAAAGCGCATGTCAGGGCATTGCTGCGTCGACTGGTACCCGACGGCTACACCATTTACACGGAGGTAGCTGCACACTATCCGGGTCTGCTGTCTCGGTCGGGAAGGAAGATATACCCAGAGGGCTATTCCCGGATCGGCGAGTATATTCGATATCTTCGCGAGTCGAACGGTTTCACCCAGGCGCAACTGGCTCAGCTTCTCGGTAAATCCAAGAGCACGATCGAAGTCTGGGAGCGAGGCACACGCTCGCCCGGAAGAAAAATGGTCACCGCCTTGCTGGAGAAGCTGAGATTCACCCAGGGCGTAACCGTAGACGAGATCACCGAAACTTTCTCGTATCTGCCAAGAGAATTACCGATATTTCCGAGCCCAAGGGCCACCAGGTCGTTCGGAGAATACCTCGAACTGTTCCGCCGGATGAACAATCTTCAACTCGCGGACGCAGCGCGTATTCTCGGATACTCAGCGGAGACCATGCGCTCGCACGAGGTCGGCGAGACGGCTCGATCCGAAGACCTCGAAATGCTCGCCGCCTACGACCGTGTGCTGCACCGAGCGGGCCCGTGGAACGATTTGGCAAAAGCATGGGGCTACAGCTACCGCATGAATCCTGCGGGCGAAACCTTCCCTGCACCGGCCGACTATCGAACAGTGCACGAGTGGATGAAGGCGCTGCGCCTGCATCAGCGGATGACCCAAGAGCAGTTTGCAGAGCACGTCGGCAGGAAAAAAAGGCGTATCGTCTACACGGAGAGCAGGAGCAAACCAGGTCTTCGGTTTCTTCGAGAACTCCGAGACACACTGGGCATGCCGAACGACACGCTGGTCGCAGCGCTGCGGCGTTTCTACGCCCGCGACGACGTCGCGGTACTCGACGAAACCGACGAAGCCCTGTTCTGGGAACTCATATCGACTCCGGTGGGTTCGCCGGAAGAGGAGTCGGTCCGAAATCGAATCATCGAACGATACGCATGGGTCGCGCCATTGGCGACCCGTTACTGGCGGATCCCGGACCAACCACGCGATGACTTGATCCAGATTGCCCACATGGCTATTCTGCGGGCTATCACGAATTTCATTCCACCCACCGGAAATTTCGCATCGTTCGCCGCGTCTTACGTACGTTACGCAATGCTGTCTACGCTTTACGAGTACCGCCATCCCGGCATTTCGGACAGGAAATCTCGTGATCTGCTGGTCAAAATAGGCAAATACCGAGACAAATATTACGACGAAAACCAGGAATATCCCCGTGATTCCGAGGTAGCGGCAGAATTGGGCCTCGACGAGGCCGAAGTAACCAGCGCGCGAGCACTGCCGGGACAACCCCTGCGACTGGACGCGCCGACTCACGAGGGTTCGCAGAACGATGGATATAAAATCGCAGCCCCTGCAGAGGTATCCGCTCTGGAAACCGACCAGGAACCGGACGAAACGTCTTTCGCCGACGAAAGGTTGACTGATGCGTGGAATACCCTTTCCGAACTGCCCGATGGAGAGTTGGCACAGAAGATACTGGGGCTCCGATTCCTAGACGAGGGTGAACTGTCCCTCGCTGAGGTCAGTGAACGTCTGCATATTTCACTGGACAAGGCTCAGCAGGTCATGGCAACGGCCATCGAAACGCTGCGGACAGCGTTGCCTCCCGTCGATGGAGACGGAACTCCGCAGGACGGGGACGACGAGGGCAGCACCTCTCCGTCCGGAGATTCCGAACAGCCCAGACGGTCCGGTGGTGGTGGGCAGACCCCAGGCCCCGCGGTTTCTTTCCAAGACGTCGATCCGCTGGCACGCGAGAGACCCGGCCGCATTCGGCGGTTCGGGGGCGTAGCCAGACCAGATTTCCGCGTCTTCCATCACGACGAGAACGATCCGCTGGGCCGCCCCTACGGCGACGGTGTACCGCCTAACCCGGCCAAGGCTCACTCGACACCACCCAACGACACCGCCGAATCCATACACAATGTGGACAACCAGCCGACCACCGACAGCCAAGCACCGGAGTTCAGTCAGCCGAGCGACCCCATTTCGGTCACCCCGGAGCCCCCGAAACTCTCCGCCGGCGGCGCTCCCGGCCCGAACGCGGAGTCGGCCGACCTCCGCGGGTCGGAGACGGCGCACGCCACCCCCCAGCGCCCGTCCACCGGTACCGCGGCGGAGGAGCCGCTGTCCGAACGAGACTCGGTCGTCGCCGCCGAACCATCAGCGAAGACGAGTTCGGCGCAACTTCGCCCGACCACCCCATGGAGCGGTAATCCCGGCGCGGAAACCAAGCCCGCCGCGAACGACACACCGGCCGAGCGGGCGCGCACCAGCGATGCCGACCCAGCCACCTCCGTACCCGATTCCAGTGCTCCCGCCACCGCGACCTCCTCAACCACGCCGTGGAACCGCACAACGCAGACGAAGCCAACTGAAGAAACCGTCCCGCCTCCACCACTGGAAGGCGGCGAACCACCCCGGAACTCCACGATCGAGGTATCGGGAGCGATCGTCTTCCAGACGTTGTCCAAGGGAACCGCCGAACTCTCGAAGCGCTTCACGATCAGCGGCCTCGTGACGGCGGTCGGGCCGGAAGCCGATTCCACCCCGACAACGGTGATCGACGAAGCAGGAGTGCCCCGGACCACTGCCTCATTGGTACTGCATGCGGTCGAAGCACCGGACATGAGCCATCCGGCGCTGGCCGGCAAAGTCGGCGGCTTCGCTCCCATCACCATCACAAGCGGCGATCTCACTGCGCAGGTGATGATTCTCGACCGATTTTTCGAGTCGGGATCAGCCGAGGCGATGATCATCTACGTTTCGCCGGTACAGGAAAATGCCAATTTCGAGACCGTACGCGCGCTTATTGATTCCGCTTTGCTGCAACGCTTTCCGGACACCCCGATAGCGATCAAAGAACTCCATCAGGATGGAACCGGCGAATCCGTCGAGCGCGAGCTGCGTTCCGATCCTCCCGGCCCCGATGCCCCACAGCTGTCGCGAATCGCGGAATCCCGCGAGGCACACCCTGCCAACGCGGACCACACTGCGATGGACAGCGGTCCGGAGCCGGCCACCGCGGTTCAGGCGCCCGGCGAGGAGCAGTCGCAGATTTCAGAACCACAAGACGAGGTGCCGACCGCCGCGGGGCCGATCTTACGTGGCAGGCCGAGTGACACGGCGTTGGAGGTGTGGCACCGCTATCTCGATGCGGCGGAGGCTGCCGATGGGCGGGCACAAGAACTGATCGTGGAGGTCGAACAGCGCATCCCGGATGCCGGAGAACGCGCCTATGCGAAGCGCTTCGCCGAAAATGAGCGTCGTACGGCCGCTCTGGCGGCGGAGCTCGGAATCTCACTCGATCGGCTCCGAACGTTGATGGTCGAAGAGCTGCGGCAGATATTCGACGGCGAGATCGTGACTCGAACCACCTCGGGGTCGTTGCGAGGCATCCTCGGCAGCGGCAAGTTCAAGACCGAGTTCGATTTCGCCGGGAACGGTCAAGTAGGGCGTCGCCTCTTGGCCGACCGGATAGCCCTCGAGCAAGCCTTGTTCGGTTACCCGCCGGACCTTCCGGCAGAATCGCGGCCGATCTACGGGTTCATCCGCACGGCACCGTCCTATCGGGTGACCGAGGGCGACGCCCTCGCTCAGTACGGCGACGTCGACATCGTCTTCAAATCGACAGTGGAAGAACGAACGACGGCCATGGTAGGCGATTCGAAATCGGTCGCGGCGATACCCAGCAAGGTCACCGATCCGCAACCCGAGTCATTCGCCGCCACTCCACGTGATCATAAAACGCTCGGCTATATAGGACTGGAGGGCATCAACCGCGACTACGCCGGGAAACGGTTCACCGGTAGCAGCTATATCGAGGCACAGGTGGTCGACCCCACAGTCTCCGACATCGACTACGTCGTATTCCATAGGGATCCCCCGGACCAATTAACACAAGAGCTACTGGACAGGGCGGGAATCCCCTGGTCGCACTTCTTCCGCCACCCCGGCCGTCCCCGACGATCACGCCCGGGAAACCCGATCGAAGGCTCAACCCCTGAACCCGAGTCCAAGGAAAACACGCAGGGCGTCCAGGCGAGGCCCCCCTCGGCCGCCGCGGACAACTCGCAACCCTGGGATGTCACCGCGGATGTCCCCTGTGTAGTAGGAGCTTTCGCGGATGCCGAGAATCTCGGTTTCGACGTGCAGCAACCGGTGGGCGTGGAGGGACCTGTTCCAGCGGCGGCGGTGTCCTGGCTAGCTGGGGCGCACCACAAGCGGTTCGATGGCGGTCTCGGTGAAGTGGCGCAACTCCTGGCCGGTCTGGGGACCGGTGCGGGAATGCTGGTGAACGCGCGCCCCGTAGGTGCGGCGATCGGGCACATGTTCCTGCTGCACAACGACGGTCAACAGATCTGGATCCATGACCGGCAGGCACCGAGACCGAAGGCGATTTTCAACCCCGAGGATCCGCCGTTCACGGCGCAGACCACACATGCTCTGCTGTTGACCCGCCGGGATGCCGGCAGCACTCTGGAATCGCGACAGCGGCAGCTGGGCGAAAATATCGTTCCCCCCGATCCGGACATCGCACGCGGGCGGGCTCTGCGACCGCTCGATGCCGGCGCACTCCCTCCACCCCATGACGCCACCTACGCCGACCTTCGCGCCTGGGCCGCCGCGCTCTCCGTCGATGACGCGGGCACGCTGCTCACCCACGTGCACGCCGAGGCCATCGAGCATCTGAAGGCAGCCGAGCGTGGCGCGCCACCGGCGGCGGCAGAAGCGGTCGCGACCGCACGAGCACTCAACATCCTGGTGTGGGAGCAAGCTCACCGGCTCAGAGCAGACACGCACCCCGGCCCCATCAACGACTATGCGACGCTGTTCGCCGTCAGCCGCCGGCTGGCCGCCCGGCTACCTGCTGTCCGAGAGCTGACCGCGGCGGCAGATACCGCCTTCACCGTGGCCGGAACCTTCGGTCCCCTTGCCGCCGGCGCCACTGCGGCGCATCCCTCGGTCGCGGAGTGGAGTTCCACTGTTCTGCACAGGTTCCCCGAGCATCTCGGCCGGGCGGTCGCCAAGATCGAGCGATCTTTCGATTCCGTGCCTTGGTCGGAGGAGTCGTCGCTCACACAGGAAACTGTGTCGGTTTACGAACATGTGGGACTTACGAACGCGGCGGTTCAACAGATAGCGGAACTGCGGCTGTATTTCGACGAAATCCGCGATTCGGAGGGCAGAAACTGGTCGGAGATGATCGACCGCCGCTTGACGTCGGCATCCGAACTCGGATTCGATCCCGAGTTCACCCGTGCCGTTGCGTCGCTGTCCACGGAAGCGGCGGCTTTCGCTGACGCGCAGGCCGGACCGGAACAAGATTTCGCTCGCGCCGCGGCTTCCTATCTGCCCGTTCTGACCACGACGATCACGCATTATGTGCTGCGGACGCGCGATGTCGCACTTGCGCTCGACCTGCTCGACCGGGCCGATCGAGCCTTTGCCGAAACCGCCCGTCGCCTGCCTCACTGGCAACCGGCGCAGGACGCCGAGCGGCGAATTTCAGCGCTGCACAGATTGATTGCCGGTTGGCGGCAGAAGTTGCCCGATTACGAACTGCCGAGAAAGATGCAGGAAGATGCGCTGACCATTTTCGCTCCGCACGCGGGCTTTTTCCCAGCACTCGAGCAGACGCTGCAGGAGTTGCGCCGCGTGGGCACTTCGAGCACCAACGCGAGCCGGCCGATGCCTCCGGCCGAACAGCCAAGTGCCGAACCCTCCCCCTCAGCCGAGCAAAGAGGCATCATCCGCCGCGACGATGATCGGAGTCCTCGGGACGTCCCCACGGACAGTGGAAACGCTTCCGAAGAGGCATCGCTCCGGACAGCGGGGACGCCCGCAGGTGACAGCCCCACCTTGCCGGCCGACGGCCCCCTCTCAGAGAGCGACGAACAGGCGCCGGCGATCGTCGACCAATCCCCGCGCGACAATGCCGCTGGTCACGCGGATCGAGTTCCTGCGGTGCCTGGGACACCCGAATACTCCCGGGATGCCCAGACCGGTGCGGACCACGAACCTCCGCGACGTACCCGCCGCGACGGCAGCGGCACACCGGTAAGCGCCGACCACCCGACGCCGAATCCTGAACGCAGCGACGACAACGATGCCGGTGTCCCTTCCACCGCACAGCAGGTGACGGGGCGCGGACCCGCTGAAGACGCGGCACCGAAGCCGAGGCCCGCGCTTGCCCGGCCTACCGCGCTGTCGGTAGGCGTCACGGTATTCGAGAACCCCTTCGACGAGAGCGGACCACCTTGGGACCGCGGTGGCCGGATATCCAGACACCAACGAACGAACAGGCTCGCCGAATTCAACGCCGACGGCGGGGGTTTCGCTCGTGCTCCCAAGGGAGACGACGAGCCCGGCTCCGGCCCAGCGAATGAACACGCGAGACCCGATCTCGAGCGCGACTCGACCCCAACCGGCAACGAGACGAGCTCGGAGCCTCAACCCTCCGTGCAACGGCAGCCTGCCGATCCGGCGGCCGACAAGCCGGTTTCGATAAGGGAACTGCTCGCAGTCAACAAGCCATTCGCGAAGTTGTTGCTGGGCGAGCGTATCGTCTGGCCGCCCGGCGAGGTCGCCAGCAAGCTCGGCACCGTCATGGCGACATCGGCCCTCCCCTACGTGGTGCTGAATGAGACGGATTCAGCGATGGCCGCCGGTATGGCCGGCGCCGCAGTGTGGATTCCGGCGCTGTTCGAATTGCCCGCCGGCTACGCGGCCGACTTCGTCAATCGGCGAAAGCTGATGATCGCCGCGCAATGGCTCGGTGCGGCGGCCGCTGCCGCCGCTGCTGGCCTGGTGTTCTTCGACGCGCCCGATCTCGGGCCCTGGCTGACCGCGGCAACGCTGGCAGAATCCACCGCGGCTACCTTCTATCTGCGCGCCTTCGACGCGGCCGCCCGGGATTTCCTCACCGAAGCACACCAGAATGCGGGAGCCCGGCTGCGAACTCTCACCGGACAGGCGGCCGATATCAGCGGTCAGGCATTGGGCCCCGCCCTGGCCACAGGCGTCGCCACGTGGGCTCCATTCGGCTTCAACACCCTGTCGTACTTGGGGAATCTCCTGAACATGCGCGGCGTGTCCTTTCCGCCCCAGGCGGACAGGGTCTCGCGCAACTTGCTCCGCGAGATCGGCGAGGGCGCGCGGACACTGTGGCAGGAGAAGTTTCTCCGCGACGTCACCGCGATCGGCGCGATCAACAACGCCGCGTGGGCGATGCTCGGGCTCCGCACCGCCACCGTAGTGCACGACGCCGACTTGGCGGGTTGGGCCACCGGCGCGGTCGTCGCCGCCCCCGCGGTGGGCGGGCTGATGAGTGACTTCGTTGTGCGAGCGTTCGACAAGATGGATCTCAGCACCTTGTATCAGGTGGCGCTCGCCAATATGGCCGTGTTCTCCGTCCTCCAAGCGTCGACCAAAGAGCCCGCCGTGATTGCGGTCGCGTCAGCCCTCGACGCGATGATGATGTGGGCAACGAACACCAGGATGGGTGTATACCAGCAGCAAGTCATACCCGGGGAACTCCGAGGGCGCGCGGGGAGTGTAAGAGGGCTCTTCCTGAGAATCGGACCCGCCGCAGGTCTGCTTGTGGCCGGCGCACACGGCGGCGACGCCGCCACGATGGGAGCGGGCATCACCGTGGCCGCCGCGGCGAGCTACGGCGTGCTCACTCTCGTGAGACGAGGCCTTGGCGCGGCACGGGACGCGTCCACTGTCGACCCCGAGGTCATCGCGAACTGCGCCATTCATCTCGCTCGCGTGTTCCGGGCCCTGGCGCTGATGCACGACGGCTCGCCCGAGCCAGACGACACCGACTCGCGATGGGATGCCCGCAAGAACTGGAAACTTGTCGAGGCCACGCTCGGCACACAGCTTCGCCCGGCCGAGTACGACGGCGACCCCCGCTTCTCCGCCGTCGCGGAAACCGTTCGCACCAAACGAGACGGCATCGACCTGGCCGTCGTCGTGGTCGACGACGGCGAGAACGCACACCCCTACACCTTCGTCAATGTCGAAGGCCAAGTCCTGGTCTTCGACACCCTCGTCGACGACGCCGAGAGCGGCCTCCCCCGCGTACGAAACTACGACGGCGACGAAAACGGCGAAAATAAATGGGAGCCCAAGTACCACAAGGTCGTAAAGGTCTTCGACGCCTACTACACCAGCATCGCAGGCACCCCCTCCCCCGTCCGCAAACCCGTCCCGGCATATCGGCATATCCGACACCCGCACAAGATGCAGGGCCGCCCGGCGGACCCGGAGCCGCAGACCACCCCACCCACCGACCGCACCGGCGACAACCCCGAACCAAGGCATGCTGCGCTGCCGGATGGCGCCACCAGTCCCCGCCACAACGGCGGGTACAAGACGGTTTCCCCGCCGACGATCCCACTCGTCAGCGCATCCGATGTCGAGTTGGTGCGGCCGACAGTGGACACGAACGGTGCGCTCCTCGGGCCCGACGACGAGCCCTACCACACCGAAAACGAGCAGGGCGAGCCTTTCCTGGTGCTGGCGACGGGTGAGTTCGTCACCGCGAACTCCGCCACCCCACCGCTCGGCGACCGATCGCTGCACGACGCCGCGCATTCGCCGGCCGACGCGCCGACCCGATCGGCGGAACTCGTGGTGCGCGCCGAAAACGGGGAGTTGCACGAAGCCGAGACAGCGGTCGCCGCGGCCGAGCGCGCCGCGGCTTGGCTGGCCGCCGAGTTCACCACTTGGCCGCCCCGCGAGGTGCGGGTCGCCCGTTCCACGCTCATGTCGATGGTGACCGACGCGCTGGCGCAGCGTAAGGGCGAGGTGCACATCGTCGCCGAGGAAACCGCCGACACGCTGCGCGTCACTCTGCTCGACACCACCCGCGACCACGTCGCTGCCTTGCCCGGCCCGATTGCAGCCGAGGGCGATTCCCCCCTCGTACGGTCCGGTGTCGACCTGTTCGACCGCTCAGCGCCGCGCTGGCGTCAGGCAGTCTGGTTCGAGATTCGTAACCCGCTGCCACAGCCGGGGACTGGCCTTTCCACAGGCGCGCTGACAGACGGCAGGCAGTCGTCCGCGCCCGATCAGGAGCCCATCGTTGGCGGTAGCTGGGCACGTGGCAGCCGACACGAACCGCCCGATCCGGCTCTCGCACTCGATCTCCCGGCGCAACGTGCCAGTGGTATGGATGGGCTCGGT
This sequence comes from Nocardia sp. NPDC004260, assembly GCF_053603155.1. Taxonomy (NCBI): domain Bacteria; kingdom Bacillati; phylum Actinomycetota; class Actinomycetes; order Mycobacteriales; family Nocardiaceae; genus Nocardia; species Nocardia sp. NPDC004260. Next base: position 46,963 of record NZ_JBSGEZ010000011.1, read on the forward strand.
TTCGGTCCGCCACCGACAGTGGTGAATCGCTTCGGCGACGCGCCGCCCGGTTTGCCCGCCGGCGTGGTGGCGCATGCCGCGATTGCAGGTGACCCGAATGGCGGCGCGTTCGGCGACGGACGAAGCGAAGCCGAGCGAATCGCCCGCGCTGCGCTGTCGACCTTCCGCGTCGAGGCCACATTCGACGACCTCCGAGATTGGGCCGCACGCCTCTCCGACGACAACCTTCGCCACCTGCTGGCCATGTTCACCCACATGGTCACCGAGCGGATAGCGGCCATTCATCGCGGCGATCCGCCACCGGTGACCGACCGTGTGATCGATCCCGCACGCCTGTTGGGCGCGATCGTGACGGAAGTGACTTTCCGCTTCAGCGACAGTGTTCCTGCTACCACCCCGACCACTTACCGGGAGTTGTTCGCTATCGCACCCTGGCTGCAAGCGAACCGGCGCACTGTTGCCGACCTGCACAGCGCCATGACCGCCGTGCTCGACGCCGCATACGCCGTGACCCGCACGTCCACTGCGCACCGCTGGTCTGTGGCTGCGGGGCAGCATACGGTCCCGGCACATGTCGCGGAAATAGCGCGCAGTATCGAGGAGGCCGACCAGCCCGGCATCCGGCTCGAGGAGAGTTCATTCCCACCGGGTGACGCCCTCGTTCCGGAACATGTGCGGCTGGTGGAGTCCTTCCTGCGAGACGGGGTGCGCGGCGGCACGGTGGCTCGAATGGTCATGGACTGGGCCTATGTCATGGACGCACTGCTACAGCCGCGATCCAGTGAGTTCTTCTCACCGAGGTACGAGGCAATCTTCGAGTCGCTGCCCGTCCACGCCGCTGCGCTCGATCGGGCACGAACCGGCTCGGACCGACTGTTCGCTGCGACGATCGCCACTGCCCTGCCGGATCTACTCGATGCGGCGTTCTACCTGCTCCCCACGAGCAATTTCGCCTTGGGGCTGGGCTACCTGAGGCAGGCCGACGCCCTGCTGGCCGACGCCGCCACTCGCTTCCCTGACTTTGCCATCTATGCGCTCGAGGATGCCGCCGACAGCGTACACAGACTGTACGAAGACATCGTCGTCGCGAATTCCCGCCGTCCGCTCGAAGTTCGAGCGCAGCAAATGCATGAAATCCTGTCGGACTATTTCAGCGATGAATTGGACTCCGCCTTCAACCGATCCTTCCGCTGGGGAATACGGGCGCTGTGGGGACTGGGCAGTCAGAAGCCGGGGATCGACTACGCGTTCGAGTGGCATACTCGGGATGCCGTGCTGCCGTGGGACTGGGATACCACCGATGACGAGCGTGCCCTCGCCGGAACCGCACTGGACTTGCTACAAAATATGCACGGACCGGAGGCCGACATCCAGTCCTTGCTACGCCACAGCGATTCCCCCGATCTGGTCGAGAGCATCTTCGACAGCGTCGGGAAGAACATGCGGTGGTGGTACCGGCTCGGAAGATGGACCAGCGGGCACGTATCGATCGGCACCCTGCTGGAGGGAGCCGCAGACTTCTCCGTAAACCAGATACAGCTGGCGGTGCTGAGACAGTATCCCCACATCATCGGGGCTGCCGGGGGCATCGAGTACCGGGCGCGGGATCTGGCGAATCGGCTATCGCTCGCCCGTGACCTCGCGTCCCCCCGCCTCGCGCCCCAGCAGCGGGAGGAACTCGCCGTGCTGCGCGACCAGTTGGCGGAGGTCGGACGAGGTGCGCACGGACTCGCCATCCCCGGATCCAGCGCGCCACCGGTACTGCTGGTCTCCTATGATCCCGTCGCGAAAGGCGGTACGGGCCGAGCTGTCGTCTCGATCGGCGAAGCCGACAGCGCATCCTTCATCGCATTCAACGTCATCGGAGCCGACACCCCTGTCACAGATCTGGCGCACTGGTCGGTGCACGCCGCCCAGCAGTACGAGAAAGCGCAGCAGCATGCGCCGGGCGACGCCCGCGTAGCCATCATGTTCACGGTCGGCTCACCGCATGGGATCGGTGCACCTGCACGCACCGCTGGGCCGCATACCCCGGCACAGGGCAATGTCGGCGAAGCCCCGAACGTAGCGGGGCCCATCGTGGCGCGGGAACTCATCACCTACGAGGCAACCCGCGAATTGGCCCTTGACAGCAGCAATGAAAGTTGGGCTCGAAGGTCCCAGATATTCACCGCGATCGGGCACGGCGACGGTATGGGTGTGCTGCGCGGAGCCGCCGATACTCTACGGCTGAGTGCGGCTGTGGACCAGATCGTTCTCGTTCCCGGCTCGGCCGACGACCGGCTCCTCACCGCCAGTCAGCTCCAAATCGGCACCGAAAATGTGTACACGCTCAACCCCTACCGCGAACGGAACGACGATCCGAACACCATAGGACTCATCATGGTCGGGCACGGCGACGATATCGAGACCGCCACCGACGCCTCGAGTCGATCGGCCGCTCCGCTGATCGAGACGCCCACCACCGTCCGTGATATCTCTCAGTTGCTCTCCGCGCACGAATACCGACCGTTGGGGGGCCACCGGGGATGGACCATGACTCGCGACGAGGGCCTGACGGTGTACCGAGCAGCACAACCACTGCTCCAGGACGCGCTGTCGGGAACCTACAACACGACAGTCCTCCTTGAAGATCTCGGCTTGGTCCTGCGTGTCGGTCACCCCCATACCGCAAGTTTCGATCCCCGTTTCGGACCCGAGCACAAAACCCTCCCCGTCATCTCTCAATACGTTCGGAACGCACCTCAACTTCTGCAAGTCCTCATCGGCCGCATGCCGGACGGGCGCATCGTCGATGAATCGGCGCCGATTCTCATCGAAAGGCTCGCCGGGGGAGAAGATCTCGCCGAGACATTCCGGCGAGCCGACCGGAGAACGATCCGGTCCCACCATGGTCTGATACTGCGGACCTTCGCGAACATCCACGAGCAGCTACTCGCGATGCGGGAGGACCATCCGCTGCTGGTCCAACTGACACCACCAGGCGTCGCGAGGGGTGACACCGGCGGGTGGTACCTGAACCATATCGATTGGTACACAGAGAATTTCTATCGGCGGCACCATGACCGCTTCGGTGCCCTGTTCGATGAGTTCGGCCTGCTCCGCGGAAATCCTTTCGAACCGCTGGTCGACGATGCCCGGTCGATGCGGGACTCCCGCCACCACATCCTGCATGCCGACCCGAACGAGGGAAACTTCCTCATCAGCAACGAACTGCATGTAACACTGCTCGACTGGGAGCTCGCCGTCACCGGTCCGAGTGCCTACGACTGGGCCCGGTTGGGGCATCTCGTTCCCGCCATCGAGGTGCCTCGCGAACTCGGTGGACCCGACATGGTCAAATTCGCACGGCTCGAGAAGTTCAAGCGGGTCATGAACGACACCGTCAAACTGGCGCCGCTGGCTGTCGCCGGACTACTCACTCCTCAACTGATCGAATTCATCGACACCGAATTCACTGAGGCCGTGATCCAGGTGCGTCAGCTATCCGGTCATACCAAGCTGCTGCCGCCACGCGCGCAACTCGAAATTCTCCGCTCATGGCGACCGTGAAGCAGATGGACACACGTCGCGTCCCGGCTATCTTCGACGTTCGCGTTGCCGGTACGGACTGCTTACTCGGCCGTGTGCGGCGCGACCAGCGATATGGAGGACTACGTGGCAGACGAACCCGGTGGACTGACCGCCGAACACCCGCTCGCTCGAGCGCTGGCGGCGCACGCGCCGACGGGGTGGCAGCGGGTGGACGCGGTGTTCGCGGTCACGGTGGCGGGTGAGCTCGCCCAGCTCGTGTACACGGTCGGCGAGCAAGTGATGCCGGTGGACCCGCCGGAGCCGACGCTTGCCCTAGTGCGAGAGCATCGTGCGGTCGCCGCAAGTTCCGGTCGGGAACCGTGGTGGCGGATGATGATCGCGATGACGAACTCCGGCGAGATCGACGTCGCATACGACTACGGCGACGAGCCCTTCCCGGACGGTCAGCTGTTCGTGCCGGAGGCGTACCGCGCCGACCTCGAGGCGTATCCGCGCCGAAAAGTACCTGTGTGGTTGGCCGCCTATATCGGCCACGGCGACCGGCAGCGGCGCACTCCACAGCAGGCCGCCGCCCGAGCGCGTGCCGACCGGGCCGAACAGGTGTGGGCGGTGCTCGCGGAGAACGAGTTCCCGCCGTTCCCGCAGATGTGGGCCCGATGGACGACCATCGCGGCGGCCTTCGTGGCAGCGAAGTCGGAATGGGGTCCGCGGATGCTGCCCTGGGTCGGCGTGTTCGAAGGCACCGCACGCGGTGGATCGACGTTGCACGCGCTTCCGGCCGGGCGAGCCGTGTTGTCCGGCGGAGTATGGAATGCGCCGACCTTGGACGCCGTGTACAACGCGGGCGCACCGATGCCGGAGCTGTACGGCGGCGCGCCGGATTGGGTCGCCGACCCGGTTTTGAATCCGCGGGCTGCTTCGGGCCTGCTGTCCTTCTGCTACTGGTGGGAAGCGGGGCGCTGGTACCGCGGGCAGTCACCGTCCGCGCAGGAATGCGCGCCCGCGGTGCCGGGCGTGTGGACGCGGGAAACGACCATCAAGGTCGTGGCGGGCCTGCTCCCGGGCACCCAGGACGCGTCGGAGGCCATCGGAGCCCTACTGTCCGCCGCAGAGACGGGAGGGGTGACGCGAGCGGCGCTGATCGCCGTCTTCGGCGATGACGGCCGTTTCGACCTCGACGGCGCGCTCTACCAATTCTCGGCCGCAGGCCTACTGTCCACGGCGCCCGAGCCGATGCCCGCCGAACAGGCGATCAGCCGCGTACGCGACTACATCACCGGTCGGCAGCTGGACACCGCCGGATACCCGCTGGCCCGGCTGACCGCCGACCGCTTGCGCTTCGGCTGGATGGTGCACGTGCCCGCTCCCGAGAACACACAAGCCCACCGAGCGGTCTTCTATATCGCCGACGACGGCGAATTCGTGCACGCGTCGTCGGCCATCGATCATGGGCAATTCGTCGCCGCGTTCGAACAGCGCTTCCTGGACCGTCACGGGCTGGTGGTCTGACTCGGCGCCGGATATTTGCTGACAGTTCGCCATAAATCTTCCTGGGTATCCCCATCTCGAATGGGATAGGTTGCTGTCACGCGACGCGAGACTCGGCGAACCGCCTCGACGGTTCGCTCGACCCGCGAGGAGGAGGCCCGATCATGTCGCTGGAAACCAACAAGGCGCTGGTCCGCAGGTTCTATCGGGAGATCGACACGGGAAACATCGACGCCATGGACGACCTCGTCGCGGAGGACTACATCGATCACTCGCCGCCGCCGCTTCCCGGCATCGGCCCCGGCCGAGAAGGCCTGAAGCAGGCATTTCGCATGTTCTGGGCCGCCACTCCAGGGCGGCACGAGATCGAGGACCAAGTCGCGGAAGGCGACCGCGTCGTCACGCGGCTGACCGCGTACGGGCGTCACACCAGGGACCTGCCCGGGATACCGGCGACCGGGCGCGAACTGACGGTGACGGGTACCGCGATCCACCGGATCGCCGACGGCAAGCTCGCCGAGAAGTGGTCCGACAGGGACGTGCTCGGGTTCTTGCAACAGTTGGGAGTGCTACCCGCAGTGGGAAGACGCTGACTAGCCCGGGTCGGGACATCCGTCACACGATCGACGCGGCCTTCCGACTACAAAAGAGAAACCGCGCATCAACACCTGATGCGCGGCTTCAGCCTGTGGGCGAAGGGGGACTTGAACCCCCACGTCCCGAAGGACACTGGCACCTGAAGCCAGCGCGTCTGCCATTCCGCCACTCGCCCGAGCGACTGGGAGACAGTATCACGGCCTCGCGCTGGATACGAAATCGCCATTTCAGAAACCTGACCGGGGGGCTGAACGGGTACGGGAACCTGGGGCCGTCGCCAAGAGTTACAGGTGTGGACGATCGTGGATATCATGCAATGAACGTGGTCGATTAACGACACGCCATACACGCGTGTCGTTGTTACGAATCAGGAAGAGACGCGCACCGAAGGGAGGCCGAGATGGGCATCGTTTCGCGATTCGAGCGTCGCCTGCAAGGCGCCGTCGGTGACGTGTTCGCCAGAGTCTTCGGCGGCAGTGTCGTACCCCAGGAGGTGGAGGCGGCGCTGCAACGCGAGGCCGCCGATCATGTCCAGGACCTGGGCGGCGGGCACCTGCTGGCACCCAACAGCTATGTGATCACGATCAACACCTCCGATCACCAGCAGCTGGATGCCGACCACGACCTCACCACCCGCGCATTCGCCAAACATCTACAGGACTACATCCGCGAGCAAGGCTGGCAGACCTACGGCGAAGTACACGTGGCGTTCGAGGCATCACCTACGCTGCACACCGGACAGTTCAGGGCGAGTGGCCGCGTCGATCCCGACGCCGGACACAGAGCCAGCGCGGCTCGCGGCCCCGAATCACCGCCACAACGACCTGCACACCCGCAACCAGGAGCTGGCCCCATGACGCAGAACTCAGGCTACGACCCGAGCCGTGAGCCCGCGGAGTCCGATCCACGCAACCGCGGGTACGCTCCACCGCCTGCCGGACGCGGCGGCCCGCAGAACGGCGCGTACCGCGACGACTACGGCCGTGGCGGCGCATACGGGGCGGATTACCAGGCGCCGGACGCGCAGCAGGGTTACGGCGACTATCAGAACGGCTACGACTACCCGCAGGGTGGCCAGGGCTACGGACAGCAGGGTGGTTACGGCGAGTCCGGCTACGGCGGCCAGCAGAGCGGCTACGGCGAGTCCGGCTACGGCGGCCAGCAGAGCGGCTACGGCGAGCGCGGGTACGGCCAGCAAGGCTACGGCGACCAGGGCTACGGCCAGCAGGGCTACGGCGACCAGGGCTACGGCCAGCCAGGATACGGCGACCAGGGCTACGGCCAGCCAGGATACGGCGACCAAGGCTACGGCCAGCCAGGATACGGTCAGCCCGGCTACGGGCAGTCGGGATACACCGATCCGAGCTACGGCGATCAGAACTACGCCGACCAAGGCGGCTACGCTCAGGACGACCAGGGCGGCTACGGCCAGGCATACTCACAGCAACCGGGGTACGGCGCGCAGCAGGGCTACGCGGGCGGGCAAGGCTACGGCGCCGCGCCGCAGGCCGGTTCGGGCTATTCGGCGACGCTCCAGCTGGATGACGGCAGCGGCCGCACTTACCAGCTGCGGGAAGGCAGCAACATCATCGGCCGCGGCCAGGACGCGCACTTCCGGCTGCCCGACACAGGCGTCTCACGCAGGCACATCGAGGTGCGCTGGGACGGGCAGACCGCGATGTTGTCCGACCTCGGCTCCACCAACGGCACCCTGGTGAACGGCTCCCCCGTGCAGGATTGGCAGCTCGCCGACGGCGACGTCATCCGTGCCGGGCACTCCGAGATCCTGATCCGTATCGTCTGATCCCGTAAGCTCGCGGTGCAGGTCACGACATGGCTCTCGAGGGATTCGTCGGTCGTATCGTGATCGAAATCGACCGACGGCCCTATGATGCTGCCAACACACGCGCGGCGCCGACCCCGGGGCCGGCAAGACCAGCAAGCTGGTGGGGGTGGTCGAACCGCACCTACGGCACCGACGTACACGGTCGAACAGGAGGTGGAGCGCCGTGCAGGGACTGATCCTGCAACTGACCCGTGCGGGGTTCCTTCTGCTGTTGTGGTTGTTCGTGTGGGCTGTGCTGCGCACGTTGCGCAGCGACATCTACGCGGCATCCGGCATTCGGATCCAGCCCAGGGCCGCACGCGGTTCCGCGGTGCTGCCTTCCTTCAGCCGGGGCCAGAAGGGCGCCAAATTTCTTGTGGTGACTCAGGGTTCACTCGCCGGCACTCGCATCTCGCTCGGCACCCAACCGGTGCTGATCGGGCGTGCGGACGACTCCACGCTGGTACTCACCGATGACTACGCCTCGACCAGGCATGCGCGACTGTCTCCGCGTGGTGACGACTGGTACGTCGAGGACCTCGGCTCGACGAACGGCACCTACCTCGATCGCGCGAAAGTCACCACCGCCGTCCGTGTTCCGCTCGGCACACCCGTCCGTGTCGGCAAAACAGTGATCGAGCTGCGATCGTGACACTTGTTCTCCGCTACGCAGCGCGCAGCGACCGCGGTCTCGTCCGAGGCAACAACGAAGATTCCGTGTACGCGGGCGCCCGGCTGCTCGCACTCGCCGACGGCATGGGCGGCCATGCCGCGGGAGAAGTCGCGTCCCAGTTGATGATCGCCGCGCTCGCCCACCTCGACGACGACGAGCCCGGCGACGATCTGCTCGGCAAGCTCGACGCGGCCACCCGGGAAGGCAACGCCGCCATCGCCGATCAGGTCGAGGAGGAGCCCGAGCTCGACGGCATGGGCACCACGCTCACCGCGATCCTGTTCGCGGGCAAGAAACTCGGCCTCGTGCACATCGGCGACTCGCGCGCCTACCTGCTGCGCGGCGGCGAGCTCGGCCAGATCACCCGGGACGACACCTTCGTCCAATCGCTGGTCGACGAGGGCAGGATCACACCGGAGCAGGCGCATACGCACCCGCAGCGCTCGCTGATCATGCGCGCGCTCACCGGCAACGAGATCGAGCCGACGCTGATCATGCGCGAAGCGCGCGCCGGTGACCGCTACCTGCTGTGTTCCGACGGTCTCTCCGACGTGGTCAGCGACGAGACCATCGCGAACACGATGCGCGAGGGCAGCACCGACGAGTGCGCCGACCGGCTCATCGAGTTGGCGTTGCGCAGCGGCGGTCCGGACAACGTGACCGTCGTCGTTGCCGATGTCATCGACCTGGACTACGGCCAGAGCCACCCGATCGTCGCGGGCGCCGCCTCCGGCGTCGACGAGGACACGCCGCCGCCGAACACCGCCGCCGGCCGGGCCTCCGCGTTGCGCCCGCCGCGCGCCGCGCCGCGGCGCGCCGCCGCCGCGCCCGAGCCACCCGCGAAGAAGTCGCACCGGCTGCGCTGGATCGTGCTCGCGCTGGCGCTCATCGTCGCGGTCTGCGTGGGGCTCGTGGTCGGCTACAAGATGATTCGCAGCAACTACTACGTCGGCGCCGCCGACGGTTCGGTGGTGATCCTGCGCGGGCTGCCCGGTTCGATCATCGGTTACTCGATCCACGACGTGAATCTCGTCGGATGTGTGACCCGCAATGGGGAACTCACCCTGACCGAGCCCGGCGAGAGTCTGCCGTCGGCGTGTAAGCCGCTGAAGGTCACCGATCTGAAGCAGACCGGCCGCGAGCAGGTGGACAAGGGCTTGCCGCCGGGCTCGCTGGACAAGGCCAGAGACTCGATGACCTACCTCGCCCAGCGAGAACTGCTGCCGCCGTGCCCGGTCAAGGAATCGGCGCCGCAGCCGGGTGTCGTCCCGTCGCCTGCCGAGACCGCGGCCCCCGCACCCAACGGCGCTCAGCCCGCTCCGGCCACCGCCGCGCCCGCGCCAGCACCGGCACCGGCGCCGGCGCCGGCGCCGGAACAGGGTGACGCCAGGGGCACCGAAATCAAGACACCGACGAAGTCGGAGGCTCCTGTCCCCCCGTCGAGCACGTCGCCCGCCCCCCAGACCGCGGGGGAGAACTGCCGGGTGACGGACTGATGTCCGCGCCGGCACCGCCGTCGGCTGGGGCTTTTCCCAGTCCCCCGGGCGGCTTCGCTCCCGCGCCACCGCCGAGCACCAGACGCAACGTCGAACTTCTGCTGCTCGGGGCGGCGGCGGTGATCACCACGGTGTCCTTGTTCCTGGTCGAGGCCAGTCAGGAACAGTCGATCACCTTGGATATCGCCAAATACGGCTTGGCCTACCTGGCGTTGTTCGCGGTGGCGCACTTGGCCGTGCGGCGGTTCGCCCCGTTCGCCGACCCCCTGCTGTTGCCGATCGTGGCGTTGCTCAACGGACTCGGTCTCGTGCTGATCCACCGGCTCGACCTGGCCGACCAGCAGACCGCCGCCTACAACTCGTGGGCGACCCCCTCCCCCGACGCCAATCAGCAGATCTTGTGGACCGCGCTGGGCACGCTCGTGTTCATCACGCTGCTGATCGCGCTGCGCGACTACCGCACCCTGGCCCGCTACAGCTACACCCTCGGCCTCATCGGCCTTGTCGCGTTGGCCATTCCGGCTCTGCTGCCGAGCGCGTTCTCCGAGACCAACGGCGCGAAGATCTGGATCCGGCTGCCCGGGTTCAGTGTCCAGCCGGGTGAGTTCGCGAAGATCCTGCTGATCATCTTCTTCGCCTCGGTCCTGGTGGCCAAGCGCGAGATCTTCACCGCCGCCGGTCGCCATGTGCTCGGCATGGAGTTCCCGCGCGGCCGCGACCTCGGACCGATCCTGGCCGTCTGGGTCGTCTGCATCGGCGTGCTCGTGTTCGAGAAGGATCTCGGCACCTCGCTGCTGATCTTCAGCACGGTGCTCGTGATGCTCTACATCGCCACCGAACGGGTCGGCTGGCTGGTCATCGGGGGCGGACTGCTCGCGCTCGGATTCGTCTTCGCCTACCAATTGTTCGGCCACGTGCGGGTCCGGGTGGAGACCTGGCTGCACCCGTTCGACGACTACAACAACACCGGCTATCAGATCTCGCAGTCGCTGTTCGGCCTGGCCACCGGCGGTCTCGCCGGGACCGGCCTCGGCAGCGGCAGGCCGAACCAGGTGCCGTTCGCCAAGACCGACTTCATCGTCACCACCATCGGCGAGGAACTCGGCCTGATCGGGCTCGCCGCAGTGCTGGCGCTGTTTCTGGTATTCGTCGTGCGCGGGCTGCGCACCGCCCTCGCGGTGCGCGACAGCTTCGGCAAATTACTCGCGGCCGGCCTGTCCTTCACCATCGCGATCCAGCTGTTCGTCGTGGTCGGGGGTGTGACCAAGCTGATTCCGCTGACCGGTCTCACCACCCCGTTCATGTCCTACGGCGGGTCTTCGCTGCTGGCCAACTACGGGTTGCTGGCGTTGCTGATCAAGATCTCCGACGCCGCCCGCGCACCCGCCCCGGTGCGCAAGAAAGAACCGGCGCCGATCGCCGACGCGCAGACCGAACTGCTGCGGCGCGATGGCGGGCGACCGGAGGCGGGGCCGCTGACATGAACACTCCACTACGCCGAGTCGCGATCGCGGTGATGGTGATGGTCGTCGCACTGCTGGCGAACGCCACCTACGTCCAAGTGATCAAGGCCGACGACCTGCGCTCCGATCCGCGCAACTCCCGGGTTCTGCTGGACGAGTACGCCCGCCAGCGCGGGCAGATCTCGGCAGGCGGCACCGTGCTGGCCGGCTCGGTCGCGACCGATGACCGCTACAAGTACTTGCGCACGTACCCGAGCGAGCCGAAGGCGTACGCACCCGCCACCGGTTTCTACTCGATGCAGTACGGCAGCACCGGACTGGAACGAGCTGAGGACTCGGTGCTCAACGGCTCCGACAGTCAACTGTTCGGCAGCCGCCTCGTCGACCTGATCTCCGGCCGCGACCCGCGCGGCGGCAACGTGGTCACCACGCTCAACCCGTTGATGCAGCAAGTGGCCTACGACCAGATGACCAGCAAGGGCTACACCGGTTCGGTGGTGGCGATCGAGCCGAGCACCGGCAAGATCCTGACCATGGTCTCCACGCCCAGCTACGACCCGAACCTGCTGTCCGGGCACGACGGTGCGCGCGGCACTCAGGCGTGGGAAACGCTGAGCGCGGATCCGCACCACCCCATGCTCAATCGCGCCATCTCGCAGACCTATCCGCCCGGATCCACGTTCAAAGTCGTGGTCACCGCCGCCGCGCTGTCCAACGGCGCCGCGACTCCCGACGACCAGTTCACCGCCGCGCCGAATATCACGCTGCCCGGCACCAGCACCACGCTGGAGAACTACAACGGCTCCACATGCGGTCCCAACCCGACAGCGTCGCTGTTCGAAGCGTTCCGTCGCTCGTGCAACACCGCGTTCGCCGAACTCGGCGTCAAGGTGGGTGCCGCGAATCTCAAGGATGAGGCGGCCGCGTTCGGCATCGGCCCGCACCGAGGGATCCCGATGCCGGTGGCGGAGAGCACCGTCGGCACCATCTCCGACGACGCCGCCTTGGCCCAGAGCAGCATCGGGCAGCGCGACGTGGCGTTGACCCCGCTGCAGAACGCGGTCGTCGCGGCGACCATCGCCAACGGCGGCGTCCGGATGGAGCCCTACCTGGTCGATCAGTTGCAGGGCCCGGATCTGAGCGAGCTGTCGAAGACCAAGCCGGTCTCGGTCGGCCAAGCCGTCAGCGCCGATGTAGCGTCGACCGTGACCAACCTGATGATCGCGTCGGAGGGCAACACCTCTGGAGGTAACCAGACCCCTTATCAGATCGCGTCCAAGACCGGCACCGCGGAGCACGGGAGCAACCCGCGCAACACGCCGCCGCATGCTTGGTACATCGCGTTCGCCCCCGCGCAGAACCCGAAGATCGCCATCGCGGTGATCGTGGAGAACGGTGGGGACCGGGCGCTTGCCGCGACCGGTGGCTCGGTCGCCGCGCCGGTGGCTCGCGCGGTTCTCGACGCCGGTCTTCGAGGGGGCTGAACGATATGGATGTGCGAGTGAAGGTACGGGGACCTCGATGCTGAACAACGGTGCGATGATCGCCGACCGGTACCGGCTGCAGCGACTGATCGCGACCGGCGGCATGGGCCAGGTCTGGGAAGCGCTGGACACCAGGTTGGACCGCAGGGTCGCGGTCAAGGTGCTGAAGTCGGAGTTCTCGGCCGACCCGACGTTCCGGCATCGATTCCGCACCGAGGCGAAGACCACCGCCCAGCTGAATCACCCCGGTATCGCGGGCATCTACGACTACGGCGAGACGATCGACCCGCAGGGCAGCGAGATCGCCTACCTGGTTATGGAATTCGTCCAGGGTGAGCCGCTGAACACGGTGCTCAACCGCCTGGGCAGGCTATCGGTCGCCCAGGGCCTCGACCTGCTCGAGCAGACCGGCCGTGCCCTGGAGGTGGCGCACCGCGCGGGCGTGGTGCACCGCGACGTGAAGCCGGGCAACATCCTGGTCACCCCGACCGGTCAGGCGAAGATCACCGACTTCGGTATCGCCAAGGCGGTGGACGCATCCCCGGTGACCAAGACCGGCATGGTGATGGGCACCGCGCAGTACATCGCGCCGGAACAGGCGGTCGGCGAGGACGCCACCGCGGCCAGCGACGTCTACTCCCTCGCCGTGGTCGGCTACGAAGTGCTGGCAGGCCAGCGGCCGTTCACCGGCGACGGCGCGCTCACCGTCGCCATGAAGCACGTGCGTGAGACGCCGCCCCCGATGCCGGCCGATCTGCCCGGCAACGTGCGCGAACTGGTCGAGATCACGATGGAGAAGGACCCGGCGCGCCGCTACGCCAGTGGCGGCGAGTTCGCCGACGCGGTCGCCGCGGTGCGCGCGGGCCGCCGTCCGCCGCCGCCGAGTGGTACCCATCCCGCCGCGCCCTTGACCGGCGCCACGCGGGTGCTCCCGCCGGGCCCGACCGCCGTTATCCCTTCCACGCCACCCGACTTCGACGGGGCGACGGTGCGCTACTCGACGCCCGCGGCCGGCGCGGTGGGCGCGGCGAATCGCGCGGGCACGATCGCGGCTCCGGCCACCGTGCTGAGCCGTGGCACGGCGGGCGATCAACCGCCCGGTGGCGACAAACGGTTCACCACTGCCCAGAAATGGCTGACCGTACTCGGCATCGGCGCCGTCCTGCTCGCCGCGCTCACGGCCTACCTGCTCTTCGGTGGCGACACCAATCCGGATTCCACACCGTCGCCGACCGCGACGGTCGCACCGAACCCGAAGCCGGTCCCGCCGGTGGCCACCACGACCACTCCCAAGCCCGCGCCCGCGCCGGTGGAAACCGAGACCTACGAACCGACCACCACCGAGCCGAAGACCACGACACCGGAGCCGACGACGACCACCGCGCCGCCCACCACCACGGCACCGAGCACGACGAAGCCGACGACCACCGCGCCCACTGCCACCGCAACGCGCCCGCGCATCCCGACTCTCGACCTACCATTCCCGGAGATTCCCGGTGCCCGGGGGCCCTCGGCCACTCGCAGCGGATCCGCCACTTCTTCGCAAGGACTGCCATGACGACCCCGAAGAATCTCTCGTCTCGCTACGAGCTGGGCGAGATCATCGGGTTCGGCGGTATGTCCGAGGTGCACAAGGCCCGCGACATCCGGCTGAGCCGCGACGTGGCGATCAAGGTGCTGCGGGCGGACCTCGCCCGCGATCCCACGTTCTACCTGCGGTTCAAGCGCGAAGCGCAGAATGCCGCCGCACTCAATCATCCGGCCATCGTCGCGGTCTACGACACTGGTGAGGCCGAGGTGGACGGCGGCCCGCTGCCGTACATCGTGATGGAGTACGTCGACGGCGACACACTGCGTGACATCGTGCGCGGCAAGGGGCCGCTGCCGCCGCGCCGAGCGATGGAAATCGTCGCTGACGTCTGCGCCGCCTTGGATTTCAGCCACAAGGCCGGGATCGTGCACCGCGACATGAAGCCCGCCAACATCATGATCAATCGGTCCGGCGCGGTGAAGGTGATGGACTTCGGCATCGCGCGCGCGATCGCCGACAGCTCCAACCCGATGACGCAGACCGCGGCGGTGATCGGCACCGCGCAGTACCTTTCGCCGGAACAGGCGCGCGGAGAGACGGTGGACGCCCGCTCGGACGTCTACTCCGTGGGTTGTGTGCTGTTCGAAATCCTCACCGGGGAGCCGCCTTTCACGGGTGACTCCCCGGTCGCCGTCGCCTACCAGCACGTCCGGGAAGATCCGCGGCTGCCCTCGCACGTGCACCCGGGGGTGCCCCGCGAGCTGGACTCGGTCGTGCTCAAGGCGATGAGCAAGAACCCGGCCAACCGGTATCAATCCGCCGCCGAGATGCGCGCCGACCTGATCCGGGTACTCGGCGGCCAGAAGCCCAGCGCCCCCATGGTGATGACCGACGAGGACCGCACCACCTTCATGAGCGCGGACGAGCCTCCGCCGCGGAACTACCGCACCGTCGAACGCCACGACGACACCGCAGAGCAGGACCCGGCCGAACCGAACGGCCAGCGCCGAACCGCCTACATCGCGCTCGGCGCCGTCGCGGCCGTCGCCGTGGCTTTCGCTTTGTTCTGGGTGCTGCTCGGACCGGGCAGCAGGCCGGACCAGGTAGCCGTTCCCGATCTGTCCAACAAGTCCTCGCAGCAGGCGCAGGACGCGCTGCAGAAGCTCGGCTTCACGGTGGCGATCCAGCAGAAGCCCGACGGCAAGGTCGCCACGGGCAACGTCATCGCGACCCAGCCCTTGGGCGGCTCGCGGATCGATGAGGGAAGCACCGTCACGGTTCAGGTGTCCTCCGGACCCGCCCAAGTGCAGGTGCCGAAGCTCACGGGGCTGACCCAGGAGCAGGCCGAGCAGGTGTTGAATTCCAAAGGCCTGCGGATCAACTCGAACATCGAGCGCAAACCGTCGAGCACCGCCGAGAAGGATCAGGTGATCGAGCAGAATCCGTCGCCGGGTTCGAAGGTCGACGTGGACTGGGAAGTCGTCGTCACGATCGGCACCGGCCCGGAAGCGGTTCGCGTTCCCTACGTCGTCGGCCAGACGATCGACGTGGCTCAGCCGAATATCGAGGGCAACGGTTTCAAGGTCGTCGTGCAAGAGGTGCAGTCCTCTAAGCCGAAGGGCGAGGTGGTCGCCTCCAGCCCGGCCGGCGGCAGCAACGCGGAGAAGGGCTCCACGGTTACCGTCCAGGTGTCCGCGGGCGATCTGAAGATGCCGTCGCTGCTCGGCCTCACTGTCTCGCAGGCGGTGGAGAAGCTGCGCGCGGAAGGTTGGACCGGCAGCACCAGCCAGATCAGCCAGTCGCCGCAGGGAACCTTCGACGCGGGCAATGTCGGACGCATACTCAGCCAGCAGCCGTCCGCGGGCAGTTCGATCCAGAAGAACAGCGCCATCCTGGTCGGTGTGGGGGTACTGGGTCCGCCGTGATCGGGCGTGGTCACCGGTATCCAGAAAACGAGACCATCCGGTGTGAATTGCGGGAGAATGATGCTGCTCCATCCCAATCAGCGCAGCTGAGCACGAGGAGGTAGCTCATGACCACTGCCAGGGACATCATGAAACCCGGCGTTCAGTGGATCTCCAAGGACACGACTGTCGAGCAGGCCGCGCGCATCATGGCCGAACTCAACGTCGGGTCGCTGATCGTCTCGGACGACAACGAACGGATGTGCGGCATCGTCACCGACCGCGACATCGTGGTGAAGTGCATCGCTCAGGGCAAGAGCCCCGCGAACTGCCGGGTCGAGGAACTGTGCGAAGCGACGCCGCGGTGGGTCGATGCCAACGCCGACATCGAGGAAGTCCTCGATGAAATGGAGAGCAACCGGGTCAAGCGCATGCCCGTCATCGAGGACAAGCGGCTGGTCGGCATGATCAGCGAAGCGGACCTGGCCAGGCATCTGGACGATAACCAACTCGGCGAGTTCGTGACCGCCGTCTACGGGCGTCCATAGATTTCGAACCGCTGCGGAGGGCGGTACCCCACCGCCCTCTCGGATGGGCTGCCACCAGGCTCCCGCCCGGCGATGCGAACTCGACGGAGTTAGGGCGGGCGGCACAATCCGGTCGAGATGTGTGTGAGCCGACGCTCGGCCGCGGACGGCGGGCCGTCGTCCGCGGTGCGTCGCCCCCTCGTCGTGGCACGACCCCGGCGTCAGATCCGGTCGGCCTTCGGCAGATACCGCAGCACGGCGACATCGCCGACTTGCGTCACGCCCGCCAGCCGCATCCTGCGGTGGGGCGCCCCCGGGAAATCGGCCGGGTCGAGGAACCGCGGAGCCGCGACGTCACCCACCAGGATCGGCGCCACCGCGAGGTGCAGTTCGTCGGCCAGATCGGCGGCGAGGAACGCGGTATGGATGCGGGTGCCGCCCTCCACCATGAGACGGCCGACACCCCGGCGGCCCAGATCGTCCAACAGCGCACCGAAGTCGAGTTCGGTGCCGAGATCCACCACGTCGGCGAGTCCGCTCAGCCGGGTGGTGAGCTTCGCCGCGCCCGCCGCGGTGGTGTAGACGAGCTTGCCGCCGCCGTGGTGCCAGAACCGCAGTTCGGGATCGAGTTCGCCGCTCGCGGAGACCGTCACCTTCAACGGATACTCCGGCTTGCCCGCGGCGAGACGGGCCGCCCTGCGCTCGGCGCTCCCGACCAGCAGTCGCGGATTGTCGCTGCGCAGGGTCTGCGCTCCGACGAGGATGGCGTCGGAGTCCGCGCGGACCTGGTCGACCCGATCGAAGTCCGCCGCGTCGGACAAGCGCAGCCGGTCGGGGCTCGCGTCGTCGATGTACCCGTCGATACTCGTCGCGACCGACAGGAGCACATGCGGACGGGTCACTGCAGCACCAGCGCGGCGACCTCCGCCTCCAGCTTCTGCACCAACCCTTCGGCGGGACGCTCACCGCACACGCCCAACCAGTTCGCCAGCATTCGGTGCCCGCCCTGGGTGAGCACCGATTCCGGGTGGAACTGCACACCGTGAATGGGCAAGGTGCGATGCCGCATCGCCATCACGATCCCGCTCTCGGTGCGCCCGAGCACCTCGATCTCCTCCGGCAGGGTGTCCTCGAGCACGGTGAGGGAGTGGTATCGCGTGGCGGTGAACGGGTCGGACAGACCGGCCAGCACGCCCGCGCCGATGTGGAAGACCTCGCTCGTCTTCCCGTGCAGCAACTCGGGAGCCCTGGTGACGGTGGCGCCGAAGGCCTCCCCGATCGCCTGATGGCCGAGGCACACGCCCAGCAGCGGGACATTTTCTTCCGCGCAGGCGCGCACCAACGGGATACTGGCGCCCGCACGGTCCGGAGTGCCGGGGCCTGGACTGATCAGAATGCCGTCGAAGTCACGGACCACCGCGGCGACGTCGGCCAGATTCGGATCGTCGTTACGCCAGACGACCGCGTCGACACCCAGTTGACCGAGGTACTGCACCAGGTTGAAGACGAAGCTGTCGTAATTGTCGACGACCAGAACACGCATGGCATCGAGATTACGTGCCCGCCCGGCACCGCGTCGCATCCATTACCTGTTGGGATAGCCTAGAGACCACGACCTGCACGCCGAATACGAGGACGTCATGCCCAAGTCGAAGGTCCGTAAGAAGACCGACTATACGATCAACCCCGCCAGCCGGACGCCGGTGAAGGTGAAGGCCGGGCCGTCGCCGGTCTGGTATGTCGCCATCATGCTCGGATTCATGCTCGCCGGGCTGGCCTGGCTGCTCGTCTACTACTTGGCGGCCGAGCAGATCAGCTGGATGAACGATCTCAACGCCTGGAACTTCCTGATCGGCTTCGGTCTGATGGTGGTGGGCCTGATCATGACGATGCGCTGGCGCTGAGCGGCGACATCGCGCAGATTACAGACGTGTCATTCATGCACACCTGTGGATGAGCCTGTGGACAACTCGAGGAGCGATTGGGGAGTGCCGTGAGTTCGGAGTCCGTGGTCCCCGGCTCGCCGGACCATAACGAGCCGAGCCTGGCCTGGACCACGCCGACCTCCGCGCTCGTCGCGGTCGCCGTGGGCGGCGTCGCGTTGGCCGTCGCGGCGGTGGTCACCAACGATGCGGCTAGCCGCCTGCTCGTAGGACTGGCAGCGGCCGGATTGCTCGCCCTCGCCGCGCTCGGGTTCCGGCAACGCCCGCGACTGTCCGTGGTGCCCGGCGCGCAACCACGCATGGTGGTCCGCACCCTGACCGGACCTGACGAATACACCCCCGAGCAAATCGTGCGCGCCCGTGTGGTGAGCTACCGCCGTCTCGGGCGGAAGATGCCGATGCTGGAACTCGACGTCCAGCACGACGGGGTGGAGCGGCTGCTGATCTTCGGCCGCTGGGATCTGGGCGCCAACCCCGAGTTCGTATATCAAGACCTGGTCGAAGCCCTCCGGCTCACCCAGGACAAGACCCGCTGACGACGCCGCGGCCGGGACCTTCGGCAAACCCGGCCGCGAATGTTTCACGTGAAGCGAATCCCGCTGTCAGGCAGTCGAAGTGATCGCGCCGACAGCCACCAGCCCCAGCGCCGCGAACGCGACGAGCGCCACCGCGATCCAGCCGACCGTCCGTGCCGCTTGCGGAGTGCGCACTCGCAGCCAACCCGGCAGGAACAGAATGCCGAGCGTGGCGATGGTGCCCGCGGCCAGACCGCCGAGATGACCCCAGAGCGAGATGCCGGGCAGTGACAGGCTGATGAACACGTTGATGCCGATGATAATCAGCATCTGATTCGGGTTCTGCCGCAACCGGAGCAGAATGATCGTGATCGCACCGAACAGGCCGTACACCGCGCACGACGCACCCGCCGTGAGACTGTTCTGCGACAACAGCATGACCCCGGCGGACCCGCCGAGCAACGACACGAGGTACACCGCCAGGTAGCGCAGCCGACCCAGCACCAATTCGGCATCCCGGCCCACCACATACAGCGCGAACATGTTCAGCAGCAGGTGGATGGGACCGTAGTGCAGGAACCCGGAACCGAGCACCCGCCACCATTCACCGTCCGCGACCGCCGGTGCGAACAGCACCCAGTCGAAGAACAGCGCGGAGCCGCGCTGGTTGTCCATCAGGCTCTTGGCCTGCGCCGCGGTGATCGCGTAGATCACCACGTTGAGCGCGATCAGCGCATAGGTCACATAGGGTGCGGACATCCGGGGCGCTGCCGCGCCCGAGACCGTCCGCACCGGCGCGGCGTCGCGCTGATCCGCGCGCAGACAGTCGACACAGTGCTGGCCGACGGCCGCGGGTCGCAGGCACTCCGCACAGGACGGCCGCCCGCACCGCGTGCAGGCCAGGCCGGTCGGGCGATTCGGATGGCGGACGCAGGTGGGTGCGGGCGGCTGGGGATTCATAGTCTCATTCGATCGTGATCTTGGTGATGACGACGGGCTCCAGGGGCCGGTCGTTGTGATCGGTCCTGGTGGTCGCGATGGCGTCGACGACCTTCCGGGATTCCGGGTCCACGACTTCACCGAAGATGGTGTGCTTGCGGTTGAGGTGCGGCTGCGGACGAACGGTGATGAAGAACTGGGAGCCATTGGTGCCCGGCCCCGCATTGGCCATCGCCAACAGGTAGCCACGGTCGAACCGCAGCTCGGGGTGGAACTCGTCGCCGAATTCGTAGCCGGGGCCGCCGCGACCGGTCCCGGTGGGATCGCCACCTTGAATCATGAAACCGGCCATCACGCGATGGAAAAGGGCGCCGTCATAGAACGGACCGCTGTTGCCTCCGCTGGCGTTCGCGGTGGTGTACGGAGCCGAACCGTCGGCGAGACCTAGGAAGTTGCGGACCGTCTTGGGCGCGTGGTTACCGAAAAGCGCGAGCTTGATATCGCCGTGATTCGTGTGCAGCGTTGCCACGGATGTCTGATTCGGTGAGGTCACGCCGCCCATCGTGCCACGGTCGGCGACGCGGCCGCGGAACTGGGCCGGACCGTGCTGTGAGCTGGGCCTCCTGCGCGAATCACCGGGCTGTGCATAGAGTGGTCCAATGACCTCTGGGCGCCTGCATGTCTCGTCGCGTTCACGTAATCGGCTCCTTCTCGCCGTCGCCGTCGCGCTGGCGGGTGGCGTGGCCTATCTGGCCCGCACCCGGCGGCCGCAGCCGCCGGAACCCGCGCCCGCGCCGCCGCGCATCGGATACTCCCGCAACGGCTCCACGCCGACTCCATTGGCGGAGACCGGCGTGGAGACCGAGCACTGACGACAAAGCGGCGAATCAGCGACTGACCGTCTTCTTGTACTGACGCAGGGCCAGCGGCACGAACACCACCAGGATCACCACCACCCAGGCCAGCGAGGTGATCACCGGGTGCTGCAACGACCAGGCATCCGGCGTCGGCGCGAGCGGGCTCGTGTTCCCGAACAGCTCACGTGTCGCCTGGGTCAACGCGGACACCGGGTTCCATTCCGCGATCACCCGCAGGACGGTGGGCAGTTTCTCGCTGGGGACGAACGTGTTGGCGATGAACGTGAGCGGGAAGATCACCATGAAGCTGGCGTTGTTGAACACCTCCGGCGCCCGCACCAGCAGCCCCACCACGGCCATGATCCAGGACACCGCGTAGGCGAACAGCAGCAACAGGATGTAGGCCAGCACCGCGTCCAGGAACGAACCGCGGATGCGCCAACCCACCAGCAGGCCGGTCAGCGACATGACGGTCAGGCTGACAACGTTGATCACCACATCACTGATCGTGCGGCCGACCAGCACCGCCGACGAGGCCATCGGCAGCGAGCGGAATCGGTCGATGATGCCCTTCTGCATGTCCTCGGCCAGCCCCGCACCGGTGAAGGTCGCACCGAACACCACGGTCTGCGCGAAGATGCCCGCGATGAGGAACTCGCGATATCCCCCGGAGAGACCTGGCACGTCGATGGCCGCGCCGAAGACATAGGCGAACAGCAGCACGAACATGATCGGCGAGAGCGTGGAGAAGATCAGGACGTCGGGTACCCGCTTGATCTTGATGACGTTGCGTTTCGCGATGGTCACACTGTCGCTGACCACTATGGACAGTCGCGCGCCCAGCGAGGGCCTGCCCAGGACCGGGGCGGTGGCGGTCATCGGATCGTTCCTTCCGTAGCTCCCAGTTCGTCGTTCGCCGCGTCACCGGCGGCGATCGCCTCCGCCTCGTGACCGGTGAGGGTGAGGAAGACGTCGTCCAGCGACGGGCGGCGCAGACCGACGTCGTGGATCTGCACGCCGTGCTCGGCCAGCCGCCCCACTGCCTCCACAAGTGCCTGCGACCCGTCGGAGACCGGGACGATGATCCGGCGCAACCCCGGTTCGAGATGAATCTCCCCGTCCGCCAAACTCTTCAGCGCGGCCTCGGCCGTCGCGAGATTGTCCACGCGATCGACGGTCAACTCGATGCGGTCCCCGCCGACCATGGTCTTGAGTTCGTCCGCGGTGCCCTTGGCGATCACCTTGCCGTGGTCGATCACCGCGATCGAATCGGCGAGCCGATCAGCCTCCTCCATGTACTGGGTGGTGAGCAGCAACGTTGTCCCACCCGCGACCAGTTCTTCGATGACGTCCCAAAGATCCAGGCGCGCACGAGGGTCCAGTCCGGTGGTGGGCTCGTCGAGGAACAGCACGGGAGGGTTCGCGACCAACGCGCCCGCCAGATCGAGGCGACGGCGCATGCCGCCGGAGTAACCCTTGACCGGCCGGTCCGCGGCGTCGGTGAGCCGGAATCGATCGAGCAATTCGCGCGCGCGTTCCTTACTTCGCTGCACCCCCATGTGATAAAGACGTCCCACCATTTCCAAATTCTCGAAACCGGTGAGGTATTCGTCGACCGCGGCATACTGTCCCGACGCCCCGATGCGGGAACGCAACGCCTGCGGATCGCGCAGCACATCGATTCCGGCGACCGTCGCGTGTCCGGCGTCCGGGACAAGCAGGGTGGTGAACACGCGGACGGTGGTGGTCTTGCCTGCGCCATTGGGTCCGAGTAGTGCGGTGACGGTGCCTTCCGGGACTCGCAGATCGAGTCCGTCGAGGGCCACCAGCTGGCCGTATCGTTTGACCAGACCCTCGGCGACTATTGCGTCGGGCATGATTCTCCTGAAGTTGACGAGTTCGATGCGAATGAGTGCGACCCCGGGAGCCCCGGGCGCCGATCAATTCGCTGGATCGGATCACCGGCCGATACCCGGCACAGTATTGTCCCGCTCGCCGATAATTTCATCCGATTTGTTTCCGGAGACCTGTCTGCCCTGGAAGGACGACTCGTGCAACGCGAGAAGGCCGCATTCCGATCCGGTCGGTGCTCGGGGGTACCGGATCGGAATGCGACCGGTTCGATGATCCCGCGCGTACGGGTATCTGAGCGCGCGTAGCGGACTACCCGAATCGCCGAGGTCCCGTACTCGGATGACGGAAATTCGCATGCGCGTTGTCGCGGCGAGCGGGGGCGCTCCGCGCGAACAGTCCAGTCGGTGATCACGAACACATGTTCGCATCGGGGTACGACACATTCGGCCCCTGCGCGGGGCGGCGGCACGCCCCGAATGGCAGACACGCCCGAACGCTCTCGTAGATTCCATTCTTCGGCGACCGGTCGGCATGTTGTTCGCAACGCGTATCCACAGCAGGTCATGCTGCCGTACATCCATGGAAACGCTTGCTTTACAATACTTTTGGCAAACACTGGGCCAACAGGCAGGAATGGCGTGGGTGACCGGGGAGCCAGGCACAACTGCCATGCGACATCCAGCAAGTAAGCCCACCCAAAAAAAACTTGGAGCGCGGCCGTCCCCCCGCACCCACAAACCCACATCATCGAGTAGCATCGTTCTCGTCGGCCCCTCCCCCCCGGGCCGACCCTACGCGGGCCTCGGCTAACTCCCCCCCTTCGCCGAGGCCCGCTCCCCATTTCGGACCAGGTCAGGCCCCTGTCCCCGCTCGGCCGTCGCCCGGTTCCACCGCCCGCCACGCGGCGGTGAGGCGTTGCGCGCGCACGCGCCCGGCGGTGGCGAGCAATGGCCGGTCACGCTCCCACCGCTGCCGTGTCACGGGGTCGGCGGAATGCCACAAAGGCTCGAGTTCGGCCAGCACGTCACCGAACGAATCGAAGACCCCGCCGAGGGCGATGTGCACCCCGGCAGCAGCCGGCGCATCGATGTCCAGGCCGCGCACGGCGGCCACCAGTGTCAACAGGCGTTGCCGACTAGCGCGCGGCCACTGCGACACCCGAGCCACCCGCACCAGCCAGCCCAGCGTGGCGGCCAGCACGTGGATGTCCTCGATCGTCCGGAACGGCTTGAGGTAGTCCAGATATCCGTCACCGGGAAGCGGCAGCGCCGGCACGCCGGTCAGCACGACCGACGCGTGCGGGACCTCGGGCGCGAACGACAGCGCGGGATGATCGGTCAGGCGCACGCCTGGTTCCCTCGTCTCGACCGTGCAGGCGCGCAACCGGTTCCGCCCGTCCGGCGCCGTGCCGACACTGGCGATCACCACCAGCTGTCGCGCGTAAGAGCCCATGGTCGCGAACGACTTGGTGCCGTCGAGCAGCCAGACCCCGTCCCGCTCGGTGAGCGTGGTGCGGATCGCGGCGGGGTGACCGCCGCCTTCCTCGGTGGCGCACATCGCGACCAGGTCGTCGTCCGGCAGGTCCGGAATCAGCGTCCGCAGCGCTTCCTGGTAGCCGGACAGGAAGGCGAACCCGAGCCGGTCGGCTCCGAAGCCACCCGCGATCGACACCTCCACCGGCTGCTCGAAACGATTCGCCGCCACGCGATGTCGCGTCCACGCCGCGGCGACATCATCGAGCGGCGCGGCCGCCACCGGCTCGGTCAGCAGGAAGTCGAGCAGAGTATCCACCTCAGCACGGTAACCGAGCAGCGACTCGCTCGGGAGGGCTCGGTCCGGACGACGGCCCGCCGACCAGGGTGAAACGGCGCTTCGATAGCGCGTACGTGCCCGGAATGCCGGCGATCTATGAGCAACGGTCGGCCCTGCGTAAGCCGATTCCGCCGACGAGGCTGCTTGACTGAACTGCCGCGCCGTACCGGAAGGAGTTCGACCTGTGCCGGAACTGGAAGAAAGTCGCAAGAAGGCACTTTTCGATTCCGAAGCCAGACTGTCCTGGGTCCTGGCGGCACTCGCCGGGTTGATCGGTGCGGCGGCGGTCATGCATACCGCCGGCTATTTCGTCACTTTCATGACGGGCAATACCGAACGGGCCGTCCTCGGGTACTTTCACGACGAATCGGACATGGGTTTGGCGGCCGCGGGATTGCTGATGTCCTTCCTGTCCGGTGTCATGGTGGCCTCATGGTGCCGCAGACGCTACTGGTCCGGGCACCCACACGGGCCCACTCTGCTCACCACTGTCTGCCTGGCGCTGGCCTCGGCCGTCGACCTGCTCGAATACCAGACGTCCAGCAAGCCGATCGGTCTGCTGCCGATCTTGTTCGTCGCCTTCGGCGTCGGCGCGCTCAACACATCGTTCGTCCGCAACGGTGAGGTCTCCATACCGCTCAGCTACGTCACCGGGACACTCGTCAAGCTGGGTCAAGGCATCGAACGCCACCTCAGCGGTGGCGACTACGCGGACTGGCTCGGGTACTTCCTGCTCTATGCCGGTTTCTCGCTCGGCGCGCTGCTCGGCGGACTGCTGAGCCTGCTGGTCGCCGGCTGGGCCATGCTGATCACCGCGACAGTCGTGTGCCTGCTCGTCACCGGCTACACCTATCTGCACCTGGATCGGCACGGTCCCCTCACGCGGTAAGCCACCGCCGGGTGACCGCGGGACTTCGCGACTACCGTGGCCGCGTGCAGAATATCGAAAACGAAGCCGCCGCCTTCGCCGCGCTCGTCATGCAGCATCTGGCGGCGCTGGGCGAAACCGATGTCGAATACGACCAGGACGAGTTCGCGATACGGATCGGCGATCTGTTTCTCGACCTGCACAACATCTTTCGGGAAACGCGTGAGCTCGATGCCACGGAGCGCGATGTCCGGGTCGCACAGCACTGCGACGCCGTGCGTGAACTACGCGCCCCCGCGCCGGGTTGGCCTTCGGTGCGGTCCATGCTGCGGCCGGTATTGCGTCCCAACAGCTTCGGCGCGGGGGTCGAACCGGAATCACGGCCGATCGCTCGCTCCGCGTTTCCATTCGTGGACGAGATGGTCGCCATCGATATGCCCCACACCCGGTCGATCGTTACCTACGCGTCGTTGCGCGAATGGGACGTGAGTCCCGAGGAGGTTTTCGCGGCGGCGCGCGAGAACCTCGGCGCGATAGTCAGTTTCACCGACATCGAGGAAGACGGCATCCTGCAATTCGTCGACGACGGCGACGGCTACTGCACATCGTGGCCACTGGTCCCCGGCTGGCTCGCCGGTTCCGGCTTCGGGACCCGACCACCTGTCGTCTTCATGCCCGATGTCGACACGCTCATCATCGCGACCGGTGCGGACGATCTCGAGCCGATCTTCGAGGTGGTGGAAGAGCAGTACCGTGACGCGTCCCGGCCGGTCTCGCCACAGGGTTACACCGTGGACGACAGTGGCGCGGTCATTCCGCTCGATCGTTCACCCGCGCACCGCCACCTGCCCGCCGTGCAGCGGGCCCGATGCGGTTTGGCGGTCACCGAATACGACGCGCAAGCTCAGATTCTCAACGAGATCGTCGAGCGCGATCTGGAATTCACGCCCTATGACCTCGAGTCCGCCTATGTCGGTTCGGTCATGTACGGCCACGGCGACAACGGTCCCTTCACGATCACCGTCTGGGGGGAGGGTGTCGACTACTTGCTCCCGGAGGCCGACTACGTCGCCTTCTGCCGTGACGACCGAGGTGAACTGGAGCGTCTTTTCGAGGTCCCGTTCGATGCTGTCGTCGGACTGACCGGCCTCACTCCGGTCCCGGATCTCTCACCTCGCCGCTACGAAATCCGCCACTGGCCGGATGCCGAGACGCTGGCCGCACTGGAAGCGGCGGCGGTCTCTCCCTGACCTGCGAACTGCGGTGCGGCTGCACCGGAGGAATCAGAATCGGCGGGCGCCTGTCACCGGCATCGAAGAGAGGGGGGAAGTGGTCACACCCGTGCCGTATGTCGATGCGTGGATGACTTTGCCGTCGCCTACGTAGAGGGCGGAGTGGCTTCCGCCGTAGAACGAGACCATGTCGCCGGGGCGCAATTCGTCGAGCGGTACCGGCGTTCCGGCGGCGAGCTGGTCGTAGCTGGTGCGTGGCAGCTCCACGCCGGCCTGCTCGTAGGACCACTGCACCAGCCCGGAGCAATCGAAGGAGTCCGGGCCGACGGCGCCATAGCTGTAGTCGGAACCGAGTTTGGTTCGTGCCGCGTCGACGGCCATCTCACCGGCGGTCCTCTGCGGTATCACCGCGGCGGGCGGAGTAGGCGCCCGAGGCATGATCTGCGGGAGGTCGCCGAGGAAAGGGATCTCGATCTCCGGAAGCACGCCGATCAGTGGGATCTCGATCGCGGGCACAGTCGTCGGTAGCGGCAGCTCGATTACGGGAATGTTCACCGAAACCGGGAACTCGATCGCCGGGCCGAGCGCGGCAGGCGCGATCTCGATCCGCGGACCCGGGGTACTAGCGATGTTCTCGATATCCGAGAACCCTGCGGTCACCGGAGATTCGGTGACGGGGAGTATGGCGTTGTTCAGGGGAATGTAGTCGGAAATCTCGAACGTTCCCACGCCCGGAATGGTCACCGGCTGGGCCGATGCCTCCCCTGCGTTGCACAACACGCCGATGAGTGCGGCCGCTCCGGTGGCGAGTGCCCAGAGCACAGCACGTCGCAGGTAGCGGATATATCGGTCGTCGGTCGATGATGCCATGATGCGGTCCTCCGATGCTCATATCGCCGGCCTCCGGCGGAGCCATACGACGCCGCCATGCGTGGCGCGACGGACTTCACCAAAGACCTCGAATTGATTCGAAAACCATCACGGTGCTTCGTCAGTCCAGCGGATCCGATCCGAGTATTCACCTTTCGGCATAGTTTGCATCACGTAAAGCACAACACACCTTTATTTCCATAACGAAATAATAACTCGTTCCGGCACGTGACTCGCAACGATAATTCCGCGTCTCGCAATTCATTCCCCCGATACGCAATGACCCCGCAGGGAAAGATTCCGCTGCGGGGTCGTCGCCGACTGCGATCTCACGCGGTGATCTGTTCCTCTATCTGCTCGGCGATCGTACGGAGCTTGGCCGCGAATTCGCGCGCCGCGCGTGGGTCGTCGCTGGATCCTTTGACCACGCGCTTCGTCAGCGCCGCGAGCCGGGATTCCATGGCGGTGAAGATGTCGGCGGAGCGATCGGTCGGGTCGCCCGGCAGTTCGCCGCGCAGCCACGCTTGGAGACGCTCGACCACCACTTCTTCGTCATAGCGTTCAGGCAGCAGGGCCACCGCCTGCCGGAGCTTTCCCGCGGTGACCTTCACGTCGGCACCCGCCGCCACGGTTGTGTAGATGGTGACCGCCGCGTCTTCCCCGTATTCGGCCGCTACCGGGAGCAGTTCGCGGACCTGGCCCTCGTTGATCGCCGGCGCGACCGGCTGCAGCCGCGCGGCGAGCGGCCAAGCGCGAATCAGCTTGTGTGCGTATGACCGCTGCATATCCCACCGCTGTTCCACGTAGTCGTCGAACGTCTCGTGGCTGTCGCGGTAGAGCCTGCCGTCCCGCACGATCTGCAGCGCACGGCCGGCGGCCCAGAATGCGATCCGCAGCGTGTCGATCGACGACTCGCACGCCGTCAACTGCGCCCGTTCTCGGTCGCTCAGGGGTCCGTCGCCCGCGTCCGGCACCGGCATGGTCAAGACATTCGGGCTCTCGGCCGGCTTCGACCGTCGCCATTCGGCGTCGCGCAACGGGGACACCGGTGGCGTGTGCTCGGCGCCGTCGGATAGCGGATTGGCCCCGCCGATCGACCCCTTCCTGCGTTGTGGAGGCATCAGGCAGGCACCTCCATCAGGGCGCGATACGCGCTCAGCAGTTCGTCGCCCACCTTGCGGTACTCGCCCAAATCCTCGATCGGATTCTCGGCGCCCTCCCCCACCTCCCCGTCGGCTGCCTCCCGATACCATTTCCAGGCGCTCAAATAGGAATCGAATACGTCGTAGCCCGCGCTTTCCAAATGGCCTCGCTGCGCACGGTATTCGGTCGAGACATTGACGCCTTTCTTCATGATCACCGGGACTTTGGTCATGAGCACCCGCACCCGGATTTCCCGGTCGGTGTCGGCCGCCGCCTCCTCGGCGGCTTTGAACGTACTCGGCACACGTTTGACTTCCGACGGGCTCACACTCGTCAACAGCAAGAGCTCGTCGCTCTCCGGAACAGCGGCCTTGAAGATATCGGCCGACTCACCCCCGGCGTCCACGATGATGACGTCGAAATCGGCGGCATTGTCGGTGATGCAGTCGCCGACATGCCGCGACGGGAACGCGACCAGATGGAACGGCACTTCGATGCCCCCCTTGACCAGCCGCCGGTACCAGGAGTAGCCGGTCTGGCTGAGCGGGTCGGCGTCGATCACCAGCACCCGCAGTTCGTGAACCGAAGCGAAGTAGCTCGCCAAGAAGAACGCTGATGTCGTTTTGCCGACACCGCCCTTGAGATTCCCCAGCGTGATGACCAGAGGTTCGGGCAATTCGAGTGGCGCAACAGAATTCGTCATAGACGTTCCTCCGAGGGTGAGGAGTGTATTACTGTGCCGGGCCAGTCTGGCACAGTATCGACGAATATCGTCTGATTGCGGCGCCCTGTCGCGGCTGTGCCGCTGCCGCTCTGTGTCCAATTGGACACAAAGGTTCCGGTTATCCGGCCGGAAATTTCGGCACCCCCGCCGGGCCGACGAGCCCGTGTTCCGCTGCTACCGACTCGGAATTCGTCGAGAGGCACCCGTTATCCGTATCGGCCTCGAAGATCGGGTGCGCACACCAACGCACCAGCGGTAGGCCGCCGCACCGGAACGAAGCGCATCAGTGGAGCCTAGGGGAATCGAACCCCTAACCCCTGCCTTGCAAAGGCAGTGCTCTGCCAATTGAGCTAAGGCCCCTCCCAGGATCAGCGGGTGGTCACCTCGTGCCACATGTCCGCGTCGCTGCGCTGGCGCAGCTTCGAGATGCCGAAGAGAACCAGAATTACGACACCGGCGGTGAGAAGAAGTTTCATGGTTTCCACCCTACTGCGGTGCCCGAAGCCCGCCCAGAAGGACTCGAGCCCGACCTCTGATGGATTCGTCAAGACTGAACAATGAGTTATCATCATCGAGGCAGCGGCTGGGAGAGGAGCGGCATGACGAAACGGACCGGGGCGGCACCCAACCGCCTGGAGCGCCGCAAGGCACGCACTCGCGCCGCCCTCATAACAGCGGCCCAGTCGTTCATCGCGAACGGGAAGCTGAACGCGCCCATCTTGGAGATCACCCAAGCCGCCGACGTCGGCATGGGGTCGTTCTACAACCACTTCCAGAGCCGGGAGGACCTGTTCCACGCGGCGGTCGAGGAAGCGCTCGAGAAGCACGGCGCCGTGCTCGATGCCCTGACCGAGGGTCTGGACGACCCAGCCGAGGTGTTCGCGCAGAGTTTCCGGCTGACCGGGCGCATGCACCGGAGAATCCCGACTCTGAGCAAGGTGTTGCTCAACAACGGCCTGACGCTCACCGCCTCGGAGAAGGGACTCGCACCGCGCGCTCGCCGCGACATCGAGGCCGCCGCTCGCATCGGCCGTTTCCGCACACGGGACGCCGAACTGGCCATGACGATCGTGGCCGGAGCCGCTCTGTGTCTCGGCCAGTTGTTGCACGATCACCCCGACCGTGACGACGCTGCCGCCACCGATCAGGTCACCGAAGACCTGCTTCGGATGTTCGGCGTTCCGGCTGATGAGGCGGACGAGATCTGCTCGCGTCCCCTGCCTTCCCTCGCCACGGTGCTCGATCCCGCCGACGCCGCCTGAGCCGGGCGTGCGGCCGACAGCGCTCGGCTTGACGCGACAACCTGACGTTTTGACCATCTCAGCGGCGAGAAGGTAACGTTCTGCAGGCGTATGTACGCGCGGGGCCTTAGCTCAATTGGCAGAGCACTGCCTTTGCAAGGCAGGGGTTAGGGGTTCGATTCCCCTAGGCTCCACTCGTCGAAGGCTCATGCTCGCGGAGCGTGAGCCTTTTTCGTATGGTTCCGGTGTGGACCGTTCAGTTCTCCGGCGGGAACTGCCCGTTCGCCTGCACGGTGGTGCCGTTCAGGGTGAATGTCACGACGCTCGGTCCTCCTTGCGGGCAGCACAGCGCGTCGTCCTTCAACGGCCAGCGGTACTGCACGGACACGGTGTCGCGGGTCTTGCCCAGAACTGTCGTGTACCCGTATGGCCGCGCGCTCGCGGTCCCGAGATACTTCCCGCCGGTGAAGAAGAGAACGTGTGTGCCGGGATGAATTCCCGGCCATTCCACCGTCATCCACGACAGCACCCCGGAACATCCCGCCGCGATGGGATCCTCGCTCGCCCCTTGGATCGTCCACGACCCGCCACCGGGCGGCGCGGCCAACGTGGCGACCGAGGACGCCGCAAGCGCCGAGTTGGCGTCGAAGCACAGGCCGTGGCCGCTACCCTCCGGCGCCGACTGCGTAGCGGGAGACGAGGTCGCCGCGACGGATGGTTCCGGGACCGCGGTTGCCCCGGGAGCCGGTTGTTGCGCCGTCGCCGGCTGTGGTGCCCCTCCCGGTTGTGGCGCCGCCTCCGATTGTTCGCCGATCGCTGTTGTCCGCGTCGCCCTTGGACCCGCCGATGACGCAGTGGTCGTACTTCCCGCCGACGTCGCGGACCCGGCCGATGTGCTCGAGTCGGTCCCGCACGCGGCGGTTGCGACCACAACGGTTGCCGCGATCGACAGCACCGCCGATAGTCTGACGTTCATTGCGCACCCCTCGAAATTGCTGACCGAGCTTCGGTTTCGATATTCGTTCGTGCCCGCGATCACCGGCGCGCCGAAGCGACGCATTGCGGCCGCGCAGCGCTACGAAAGTTCTTGTCCCTCAACTGTTGTCAGAGATGTCGGACCGGCCGCCCTTGGTGTTACAGGGGTGCATCCAGCGGTGAGTCTCCGGTCTGACAGCACCGCGCAGGGTGTACCACCAGACCGGTTGGTAGCCGACCCGCGATGAAATCGCCTCGGCCCAGAACACCGTCCCGCAGGTGGTCATTCCGGGCCGAGGCAGCGTTCAGGAGGTCAGCTGATCTGGGTGCCCGACCAGCCGAAGCTGAAGCTGTGGCCCTTCGAGGTACAGATCAGAGCGCCTCGACCGCCTCCGGTGCAGCTGGCGCCACCGTTGGTGAGGGTGCCGTCGATCGGCGGGCTACCAGCCCGGCCGTGCGCACCGCTCAGGCCGAAGGTGGGATGGGCGGGCAGGAATGGCAGGTCGATCGCGAGGTCGTAGACGGTGAAACCGAAAAGATTGGTGCCGAAAGGGATGTCGCATCCGACGTCGCCGTTGGACCGGATAGCGCAGTTCGAACTCGCGTAACTGAAGTACACCGTGCCCTCGTCCACGCTTTGCGCAGGGACCGCACCCGCTCCTGCGGCACCCACCATCGAGCAGCTGACGAACGCGGCCACCGTACCGACTATCGTGCTGATCTTCATTCCGTCAACCTAGCCGAGACGATTCCGGACCAGCCTCCCGCTTCTGAGGAATCGGCGAGCAGCAGCGACCTCGCCACTATGGGTAACTTCGCGATGCCGGCTTCGCCGAACCAGTCCCCATCGCCCGGCCGCAAACCCTCGGACCGCACCCGAGGAGGACGAGTAGGCGAAGTGCGCGACGGACATTGGGGTCGTTGTCGTACGCGCGCTGTGGTGACCGGTGCGCACGGACGGTCGTTTGATAACACCGCTGTAACGGCGGAAATGGAGCCGCCGATGGACTTGGCGGTACGCCTGGGCGGACCGAAACCCCAAGAGAGAAAGGCAGATTCGACATGACTCGAATCACTCGGCTCACCATCGGCGCGCTTTTGACCGTGGCCGTGCTGTCACCTGCCGCAACCGCGCAGGCAGAGACTTCGCAGCCCACTCCGTCTGTGTCCTCGATCGCCGCCGGCGACAGCGGCTCGTCGAGCGGTTCGTCGTCGGGAATCCTTTGCACCATCATCAAGCTGATGCTCATGAACCAGGGCCCCCAGTTCTGCCAGTAGAAACCCCGAGAGCGGCCGGGATTTCGACGACCCACCGGCGTGTACGCAGGGCACCGGCGATTGCCGGACGACGGTGCCCTCGGCGGTCTCGCCCAGGCGACATGGACCCCGCCCTCACACGAATCGCTACCAACCCAACGTTCCAGGAGTGGTGCTTCAAGTCCGTTACGCATCAGCGCCGCATAGACGGTGCGGTACTCGGGCCCCTGGAGCGGGGTGAAGCAGCGGACGCGCCGGGTCTACGGGAAGGCGGCGAAGTTCGCGGAATCGGCGGAGGCCGGTTGATGACGCAACGGTAGATCGGCTCGAGAAGACCGGAATGGTGCCTGACCTGGCACTGAGAGAGGTGGGCCTAGGAGGACTTGAACCTCCGACCTCTTCGTTATCAGCGAAGCGCTCTAACCGCCTGAGCTATAGGCCCGTAGTTTGTGTTGTTTGCATGAACAACGACGTGTAGAGACTACACAACACCTATCCACTGAACCAAAACAGCTGGTAGAAGCCTTAGCGAGGCGCACTTACAGCGGCAGCGACAGCCGCTGTCCAGCGCCGCCGGTATGACAGTCCGTCAGGCGACAGTACCCACGAAAACGGCCGGCACTCTGCCCGTTGGGCGAGTACCGGCCGTCTGGACGTTCCGGGACTAGTCGGGGTCGGCCAGGGTGACCTGGATGCCGCCGACGAGGTCGCAGCACTGGTTGTAGATGAAGGTGCCGACGGTGCCGAGCGCGGTGAACAGCACGACGTTGATCAAGCCGATCACGCCCGCGTACCCGAACACGGTGCCCGCGTCGATCAGTCCCACCGAACCGCTGTCCTGCGACACCATGTCGGTGAACGTGTTGTTCAGCCGCTCCCACACGCCCATGCCCTCGAGCACGATGTACAGCAGGCCGACCGCCAGCATCCACACGAAGAACATCGCCACACTGATGACCAGCGAGATCTTCAGCGTCGACCAAGGGTCGATGCGACGGATCTGCACGGTGGCCCGCAGCGGCTCGCCGGAGGCGACCGCCGCGACCGCGACCGGAACCGCGGGCGAAACCGGCCCGGGCTGCTGGCCAGCGGCTTCGGTCTGCGGCAGCGGATGCCGGATCTCGGACAGGTCCGGCATGTCCTTGATCAGTTCCGGCCGCGCGATGCTGCGGGTGGGGCCGTCGATGCCGACGGACTTCACCATCGCCGCTTCCTTGCGCGCCGCCTTGGCGGCCAAGTCGGCGGTGGTACGCGCGTTGGACGTGCTACTGCCGAGGCCGCCGCCCGCACCGCCCGAGGTCGGGCGGCCGGTGACCGGGGCCTGCCCCGGGCGGTACAGGTTGGACTGCGGCTCCCGCTGCGGCAGCTGCGCCCACCCGTCCTGATACGGCGACTGCTGTCCGCCATTGGTGGCGCCCACCGGCTGCTTGTCCTCGCTCTCGGGCGCGGACTGCGGGGCCTGATTGGGGATCCGGGTCGTCTTCTGGTCGAAGCGATCCTGGCCGTCGCCTCCGGGCCCCTGGTCGGGCGCACCCTGCTGCTGCGCGACCTGCGGATCGCGGATCTCGTGCGGCTGGTTGCCGCCGGGCTGGTTGCCCGGCTGGCCACCCGGATGACCGCCGGACTGCGGCCCGTTCGGTTGGCCCTGCGGACCACCCGGCTGCGGCCCACCCGGCTGCGGCCCACCGGGATGGCCGACACCAGGGTGACCGCCCGGCTGGCCGCCGCTCTGCTGGCCTTGACCGTTCTCGGCCGAGGCGACCGGCCGTGGGATCGGCCGCGGCGGAATCGGTGACGGTGCGATCCGCTCGGTCACACCGTTCGTGTGGTGCCGCTCGTCATTCGGCTGATTCGGAGTGGTCAATGGGAATCCTTAGATCCGTTCGTTGCCGCCGCTGTTGGGTTACTTCTCGGAGGAGCCGGTGTCGCCGCCACCGAAGATCTGATCGGGATCGGGCTCATCGGCATTGCGCGCGATCGCAAGCAAGGTATCGCCCTCGGCGAGGTTCATCAATCGCACGCCCTTGGTCTGTCGTCCAGCCTTACGAACCTGCTTAGCCGCCGTCCGGATGACGCCGCCCCCGGAGGTGATCGCGTACAACTCATCTTCGTCGTCGACGATGAGCGCCCCGACCAGGGTGCCACGTTTCGCGTCGAACTGGATGGTCAATACACCTTTACCACCACGGCCCTGCGCGGTGTACTCCTCTATCGCGGTCCGCTTCGCGTAGCCGCCGGACGTGGCGACCAGCAGATATGTGCCGTCGCGAACCACGTTGAGCGACAACAGCGCATCGCTGTCGTTGAACCGCATGCCCTGCACGCCGGAGGTGGCGCGACCCATCGGACGCAATGCCTCGTCGGTGGCCGAGAACCGGATCGACTGGCCGAGCGCGGAGACCAGGAGCAGATCGTCGTCGGCCGAGCAGAGCACGGCGCCGACCAATTCGTCCTCATCGCGCAGATTCACCGCGACGATGCCGCCGCTGCGGTTGGAGTCGAAGTCGGTCAGTTTCGACTTCTTCACCAGGCCGTTCTTGGTGGCGAGCACCAGGTACGGCGCGTCGTCGTAGGACTTGATCTGGATGATCTGGGCGATCTTCTCGTCCGGCTGGAAGGCCAGCAGGTTGGCCACGTGCTGGCCGCGCGCGGTGCGGTTGGCCTCGGGCAGTTCGTAGGCCTTGGCGCGGTAGACCCGTCCCTTGTTCGTGAAGAACAGCAGCCAGTCGTGCGTCGAGGTGATGAAGAAGTGCTTGACGATGTCGTCCTGCTTGAGGCCTGCGCCCTGCACGCCCTTGCCGCCGCGCTTCTGGCTGCGGTAGAGATCGGTCTTGGTGCGCTTGGCGTAGCCGGTCTCGGTGATCGTGACGACCACGTCTTCGCGAGCGATCAGGTCCTCGTCGGCCACGTCACCGTCCGCCGAGACGATCTGGGTACGCCGATCGTCGCCGTACTTCTCCACGATCTCGGCCAGCTCGTCGCGCACGATCGCGCGCTGCCGCTCCGGCTTGTCGAGAATGTCCTTGTAATCGGCGATCTCGGCTTCGATCTTGGTCAGATCGTCGACGATCTTCTGCCGCTCCAGCGCCGAGAGCCGCCGCAGCTGCATGTCCAGGATCGCGGTCGCCTGGATTTCGTCGATGTCGAGCAGCTGCATCAGGCCGGTGCGCGCGGTGTCGGTGTTGGCCGAGCGGCGGATCAGCGCGATGACCTCGTCGAGCGCATCGAGCGCCTTGACCAGCCCGCGCAGGATGTGCGCCCGCTCCTCCGCCTTGCGCAGCAAGTACCTGGTGCGCCGGACGATGACGTCCAACTGGTGGTTGACGTAGAACCGGATCATCTGGTCCAGCCGCAGCGTGCGCGGCACGCCGTCGACGATGGACAGCATGTTGGCGCCGAAGCTGGTCTGCAGCTGGGTGTGCTTGTACAGGTTGTTCAGCACGACCTTGGCGACGGCGTCACGCTTGACCGTCACCACGATGCGCAGGCCGACGCGATCGGAGGACTCGTCGTGGATGTCGGCGATCCCGGCGATCCTGCCGTCCTTGACCTGCTCGGCGATCGCGTTGATGAAGTTGTCGGTGTTGACCTGATAGGGCAGCTCGGTGATGACGATCGTGGTGCGCCCGCGATTGTCCTCCTCGATCTCCACGACACCGCGCATCTTGATCGAACCGCGGCCGGTGGTGTACGCGTCGTGGATGCCCTGGGTGCCGACGATCAGGCCCGCGGTCGGGAAGTCCGGGCCCTTGATCCGCTCCATGCACGCGGCGAGGGTGGCCTCCTCGTCGGCGTCGTGGTTGTCCAGCGCCCAGTAGATGGCGGCGGCGAGCTCGGTCAGGTTGTGTGGCGGGATGTTGGTCGCCATGCCGACCGCGATGCCGTTGCTGCCGTTCATCAGCATGTTCGGCACGCGGCTCGGCAGGACCACCGGTTCCTGCGTCTTACCGTCGTAGTTGGGGATGAAATCGACCGTCTCGTGGTCGATCTCGCGCAGCATCTCCATCGCCAGCGGCGTGAGGCGGCACTCGGTGTAACGCATGGCCGCCGCGCCGTCGTTACCGCGGCTGCCGAAATTGCCCTGGCCGTCCACCAGCGGGTAGCGCATCGCCCACGGCTGCGCCATGCGCACCAAGGTGTCGTAGATCGCCGAGTCGCCGTGCGGGTGGTAGTTACCCATCGTGTCCGACACCGGGCGCGCGGACTTCACGTATCCGCGATCGGGCCGATACCCGTTGTCGTACATGGCGTAGAGAATGCGGCGATGCACCGGCTTGAGGCCGTCGCGCACCTCGGGTAGCGCGCGGCCGACGATCACGCTCATCGCGTAATCGATGTAGCTGTTCTGCATCTCCAGCTGGATATCGACCGGTTCGACGCGGTCGCCCGCGCCTTCCGGTGGCAGGGTGATGTCGGTCATGAAGTCTCCTTAACGGGCTGACGTGCGAAAACTGCCGGGCGCCACCGCCACCGGCGGCGCCTCGGGCAGGTCACACGTCGAGGAAGCGGACGTCCTTGGCGTTACGGGTGATGAAGCTGCGGCGGGCCTCTACGTCCTCGCCCATCAGCACGCTGAACAACTCGTCGGCCGCGGCCGCGTCGTCCAACGTCACTTGACGAAGCACCCGGACACTGGGATCCATGGTGGTCTCCCAGAGTTCCTTCGGATTCATCTCGCCCAGACCCTTGTAGCGCTGGATGCCGTCGTCCTTGTTGATCTTCTTGCCCGCGGCCAGACCGCGTTCCAGCAGGCCGTCGCGTTCCCGGTCGGAGTAGGCGAACTCCGGCTCGCTGCGCTGCCACTTCAGCTTGTACAACGGCGGCTGCGCCAGGTAGACGTGCCCGTGCTCGACCAGCGGGCGCATGAAGCGGAAGAGCAGGGTCAGCAGCAGCGTGGAGATGTGCTGGCCGTCGACGTCGGCGTCGGCCATCAGCACGATCTTGTGATACCGCAGCTTGCTGATGTCGAACTCGTCGTGGATGCCGGTGCCGAACGCGGTGATGATCGACTGGACCTCGTTGTTCTTGAGGACCTTGTCGATGCGCGCCTTCTCGACGTTGATGATCTTGCCGCGCAGCGGCAGGATCGCCTGGTACATCGAGTCGCGCCCGGACTTGGCCGAGCCGCCGGCGGAGTCGCCCTCCACGATGTAGATCTCGGACTTGCTCGGGTCCTTCGACCGGCAGTCGGCCAGCTTGCCGGGCAGTCCACCCAGGTCGGTGGCCGACTTGCGCCGCACCAGCTCGCGAGCCTTGCGCGCGGCGACGCGGGCCTGCGCCGAGGACACCGCCTTGTTGACGATGGTCTTCGCGTCGGCCGGGTTGGCCTCGAACCAGTGGGTGAGGTGCTCGTTGCAAGTGCGCTGCACGAACGACTTCACCTCGGTGTTGCCCAACTTGGTCTTGGTCTGGCCCTCGAACTGCGGCTCGCCGACCTTGACGCTCACGATGGCGGCCAGGCCCTCCCGGATGTCGTCACCGGTGAGGTTGCCGTCCTTCTCCTTGATGAGCTTCTTGTCCTTGGCGTACTTGTTGACCACCGTGGTCAGCGCCGCGCGGAAGCCCTCTTCGTGCGTACCGCCCTCATGGGTGTTGATGGTGTTGGCGAAGGTGTGCACCGACTCCGAGTAACCGGAGTTCCACTGCATCGCGACCTCGAGTTCGTGGCCGGTGCCCTTACCGGTGAACGCGACGACCGAGTTGTGGATCGGCTGCTTGGTCCGGTTGATATGGCGGACGAAGTCCTCCAGACCGCCCGGGTAGTGGTAGGTCCGGGACTTCACCTTGTGCTCGGTGGGCGCTGCGCCCTCCTCGGCGTGCTTGGGCGCCTCGGCGGTTTCGCTGACCACCTCGTCGGTGATCTCGGTGTCGCTGACCCGCTGGTCGGTGAGGACGATGGTGAGGCCCTTGTTCAGGAACGCCATCTCCTGCAACCGGCGCGCGACGGTCTCGAAGTTGAAGGTGGTGGTCTCGAAGATGTCCGGATCCGGCCAGAACCGGATGGTGGTACCGGTCCGCTTCGTCGGCTCGCCCTGGATGAGCTTGCCGGGCTTCGCGTCCTTGTATTCCTGGGTCCAGTGATAGCCGCCGGTGTCGATCTCGGCCTCCAGCCGCGTCGACAGCGCGTTGACTACGGAGATGCCGACGCCGTGCAGACCACCGGACACCGCGTAGGACTCGGAGTCGAACTTGCCGCCTGCGTGCAGCTGGGTCATGACGACCTCGATGGTCGGGATGCCCTGCGCGTGCATCTCCACGGGGATGCCTCGGCCGTCGTCGATCACTTCGACGCCGCCGTCGGCCAGCAGGGTGACCTCGACCTTCGTCGCGTATCCGGCCATCGCCTCGTCGACGGAGTTGTCGACGACCTCCCAGATCAGGTGGTGCAGA
The DNA here is from genome assembly GCF_053603155.1 of Nocardia sp. NPDC004260. Lineage (NCBI taxonomy): Bacteria > Bacillati > Actinomycetota > Actinomycetes > Mycobacteriales > Nocardiaceae > Nocardia > Nocardia sp. NPDC004260. Next base: position 86,105 of record NZ_JBSGEZ010000011.1, read on the forward strand.
CCGCGCTCGCCGGTGGAGCCGATGTACATGCCCGGACGCTTGCGAACCGCCTCGAGTCCCTCGAGAACCGTGATGGAGGAGGCACCGTAGTCCTGCTTCCCGGTCGCTCTGGTCGAACCCGATGCGTTGGAGTCTTTGGCAGCCACTGGTCGGTAGCTCTCCTTACTTGCTGATCCCGGCATAGAGCGATCGGACAGCACACGTGGGGCCCTGGTGACGCCTGCTGGAGAATTAGGGTCCACGCGCGGACTGTGCGGAACGCGCCGAAGGTATCGCCGCTAGTTACGTCACCATCCTACTGGTACAGCCAACTTACAACCCACCTCCGACACCCCTCACGGCGGCGTGGATGCGAGAAATCGGTATCCGGCGACTCGGTTCCGCCTCCCGCCGGTTTCGATCCATCAGAAGTGGGCTGAGAGATGCGTTGGCAGGTCGTTCTTTCGGGCGCCCGGATCAGCGAGCGGCGTCGGCCCGAGCGATGAACGCGGCGGTGTGGCGCGCCAGCTCCGCTGGGTGTGAGATCGGCGACCAGTGCCGCGCCGGGATCTCGACCCGGCTCAGACGGGGCACCCACCGGTCCGCCTCGGCGTTCACCACGGGCCGCACGGCACGGTCGCCGGTGGCGACGATCAACTGGACGGGCACCTCGATCGGACGCGGTCGGGGATGACGCAGGTGGGTCCGGATGTTCGCTCGATAGAGCTTCAGGTTGTTGACCATATCGGTGCGCAGCGTCGGCGCCGTCTCCACCAACGCGGGGTCCAGGCCGTCGAAGAACGCGAGGAAACGCGGCCAGCGGCTGGACAACGCGCGCAGTACCGGATCCGGCAGCTTGGGGATCTGGAAGGCGACGGTGTAGCCCGAGGCCACGACTTGGGCCAGCGCGCCGCGCAGCCGCGCCGAGGTGAGCGGTCCACGCAGATAAGCGCCGAGGAAATCCAGATTCGGGCCGGACACCGAGGTGAAGGACGCGATCACGGATGCGGCGTCCGTAGCGGCCACCAGCTCCCACCCGATCACCGACCCCCAGTCGTGCCCGAGGACGTGCACCCGTTCACCGGGCGCGACTGCGGCGATGACCGCACGGACATCCGCCGCGAGCTCTTCGATCCGGTAGGCCTCGACCGCTTCCGGCGCCGAACTGCTCCCCGCGCCTCGGTTGTCGAAGGCGATCACACGATGACGGCCGCCGAGCAGGCCCGCCACCCGACTCCACAGCAGATGGGTATCGGGCCAACCGTGGATCAGCAGTACCGGAACACCCTCGGGATTGCCGCACTCGTATACCGCGAGCTCGACGTCGCCTCGGTGAACCGTCCGGGTCGCGGTCGCGGGGAACGGGCCGACCGAGGTGGTGATCGTCATCGAGATTCCTTCTGCGCGGACGCTTTCGATCCGACGCCGCGGGCTGCCGATGGGACGTCGAACCGGGGCGTTCCACGTGAAACGCCGCTTTCTAATAAACGTAACACTCGGTATCAGATACTGGCCATCGTGGTTATCCGTAGGTGTCGCGCGGTCCGCGACCTTTGATATGACGTTCGCCCTTGCGCCAGCTCGGCGCAGCGGGCCCCGAGATCTTCAGCGAGGTCACCACGCCCTGCCCGACCGCGGCATTGATCTTCGCGAGTATCTGGTTTTGCAGCATCCGCAGCTGCGTCGCCCAGGCGGTCGACTCTGCGGAGATACTCAACACGCCGTCCTTCAAGGTGACCGGCGTGGCGTGCGCGGCGATGTCCTCGCCCACCACGCCCGCCCAGCGACCGAAGACCATGCCCTCGGCGACTCGGCCCGACCAGCCGCGGCTCCTGGCGATGGAGCCGGCCAGCTTGGACAACAACTGTGGATCGCGATCGTCCGGACCCGCGCCCGACCATCCGGTTCGTCTGCGGCCACCCGTTCGCAGCCTGCGCTGAGGCGAGGAACGCCCCTGACCGACGGATTTTCCGCTCGCCCGTGCCGCCGCACGCGCTTCCTCCAGGGCACGCCGGGCCAGGTCGATTCCGCGCAGTTCGGGTTCCGGTCCGGTGGATTCGGCGGATCCGGGCTCCGGAGGCTGATCGCTCATCGCCCCCCTTTCTCCGCGTCCGATGATTTGTCCCCAGCTTCGATCGAGTTGTCCCCAGCCGTCGCACAAGGTTGCCTGCATCGAGAATCCTGCCTACTGCCTGCCGCAGGCAGCGGTTTGAACGCTCTGTTCCCCGCCCAAACTGGCTTTTCCGGCAAAGCTCGATGACTTGCTCAGCTGTTGCTGGGTGAGGTTTCGGGGAAGCGGGCAAGCGTGACCGGACGAGTTTTCCACAGGTATTGGGGAATCGGTCTCAACTGTTGAGAACTCGATCGACGATCCCGACGAGTGGTCACTGTAGTGGACCGGGGCGGTGTATGGCGATTCTGTCCACTTCGCCTGTGAATGGCTACGGCGCCCGCGACTCCGTCGATCCGGTGACCGGATCGCGTTCGCCGCCGGCTGCCGGAGGCGTGGCGTGGTCCTGCCGTTGGTTGCCGTCGAAACCTCCGCTGCCAGAACGATCCTCGGCGAGGATCCGCGAAACGCGGCCGTCGGGCCCACCCGCCGTCTCGACGCGCAGCGGCACCGCGGCGAGTTCGCCGGGCACGTCCTCCGGCACGGCCGCTGTGATCAGCACTTGTTCCGCGCTCGCGGCGACGGCCGCCAGCGCGGCGCGGCGACGCCGGTCGAGCTCGGCGAACACGTCGTCGAGCAGCAGGACCGGTTCGGCGCCGGTGGCGCGCAGCAGTTCGAACGCGCCCAAGCGCAAAGCCAGTGCGAACGACCAGGACTCGCCGTGACTGGCGAAGCCCTTCGCGGGCGAATCGCCCAACATCAGGTCCAGGTCGTCGCGGTGCGGACCGATCAGGCAGACACCGCGTTCGAGTTCCCTCGAACGCGCGGCGGCGAGTTCACGCAGCATGATCGCAGCGAGCTCCTCCGTGTCCTCCGGGCGCGGAGGCCTGGCCGGATCCAGGAACTCGGGGGGAAGCGCGGCGCTGCGATACGCGATCGACGCGGGCCGGGATTCGGGGGCGATCGATGCATAGGACTGGGCGAGATAGGGCGCGAGATCGTGCACCAAACGCAGCCGTTGGGCGAGCAGGACGGACGCATGCTCGGCGAGGTGCCCGTCCCACACGTCCAGAGTGCTCAGGTCGCCCTTCGACCTGGCCTGCCGCCCAGCGGTTTTCAACAGCGCCGAGCGCTGGCGCAGCACCCGGTCGTAGTCGCTGCGGACCGCGGCCAGCCTGGGGAGGCGAGTTGTGCACAACTCGTCCATGAATCGACGCCGTTCCCCGGGATCGCCGCGGACCAGAGCGAGATCCTCCGGGGCGAACAACACCGTCTGCAGGATCCCCAGGATCTCCCTGGTCCGGCGAACCGGCGAGCGGTTGATCTGCGCGCGGTTCGCACTGCCCTGATTCAGCTCGACATCGATGCGCAGCTCGCGGCCGGCGTTGACCACCGTGGCGCCGATCCGGGCGCGCTCGGTCCCGGTCCGGATCAACGGAGCTTCCGTGGCGACGCGATGCGACCCGAGCGTGGCCAGGTAGCCGATCGCTTCCAGCAGGTTCGTCTTGCCGTTGCCGTTCGATCCCAAGAAAACGGTTCGACCTGGGGATAATTCCAGTTCGGCATGCTCCCACGAGCGGAAGTCACGCAGCGACAGAGCTCGGACGAACATCCGCTATCGCGCCCCTGCCTGCGTCGAAGCGGACATTTCCCCCGGTGGAAGCATCGCCGCCGCGTCGTGCGCATGCCGCTCGGCGAACCACACCCCTGTGGAACACCTGTGGATAAACTGGATACTCCGCTTTGCGCAGACCGATTTCTCTGGCGTCGCCGGGAATTCTCCAGCGACGTCACCGCTCACCCGCGCTGGATCACGCGGAGCGGATCCGCCGGGAACCAGATCCTGCACAGGCGATCAGCCCGGGAGCCGGACCGGCATCAGCAGATAGATGTACGGGCTCGACAGCGCCGCGAACGTCCCCGAGTCGAGTACCTCGGGCTCTTCCCCCGACGCAGGCAGCAGCACGGCGGGCCTGCTCGGCGTGGTGAAGCCGAAGGTGACCCGGTCGGCGTGCAGCGCGGACAGGCCGTCGATGAGATAACCGGGATTGAAGGCGATGGTCAGGGATTCGCCGCGAAAATCCGCCTCCAGCCACTCCTCGGCCCGGCCGGCATCGTCGCCGCCCGCCGACAGCAGCAGGCCGTCGGCGGAGAACTCCAGCCGCACCTGCGCGCCGCGTTCGGCGACCAACGCGACGCGCTTGATGGCTTCGGTGAGCGCGGCGACGGCCAGGGTGGCGATCGAGGTGTGCTCCTTGGGGAGCAATTGGCGGAACTTGGGGAATTCCGCGTCCAGCAGGCGGGTGGTGGTCCGGCGGCCCGCGTTCACGATGCCGAGCAGCCCGTCCGACCCCGCACCGGTGCCCAGGGACAGCTGGACGGGCGCGTCGGAGGGTCCGAGCGTCTTGGCGGCCTCCGACAGCGTCCTGGCCGGAATGAGTACCGAAGTCTCGATATCGGCACGCGCTGGCTGCCATTCGATGTGCCGGACGGCGAGGCGGAACCGGTCGGTGGCGGCGAGCACGACCTGCGATCCCTCGATCTCCACCCGGATACCGGTCAGCATGGGCAAGGTGTCGTCGCGGCCGGCGGCGACGGCGACCTGACCGACCGCCTCGGCGAAGACATCAACACTCAGTGCACCGGTCTGCTGAGGCACCTCGGGCAGTTGGGGATAATCCTCCACCGGCATGGTCGGCAGGGAGAACTTCGCGCTGCCACAGGTGATCAGCACGCGCGTGCCGTCGACGGAGACGTCGACGGGCTTGTTGGACAGCGCCTTGGTGATGTCGGCGAGCAGACGACCGGAGACCAGCACCTGGCCGGGACCCGCGACCTCGGCCGCGACCCGTACCTGTGCGGAGACCTCGTAGTCGAAGCCGGAGACGGTCAAGCCGTCCTCGTCGGCGACCAGCAGCACACCGCCGAGTACCGGAACCGGCGGCCGGGAGGGAAGACTGCGCGCCACCCAGGCGACGGACTCGGCGAAATCCTCGCGGGCGACCCGAAACTTCATGCTTGCAAGCTCCATCGCCCGATCTGTCCTCTCCCGGTTCCGTGATCTGTTGTCGGCTCGTCAGTGTCGGTGCTCGAAAGGGTCCTGCCGAATCGGCCGCCTTCGAAGTCTGGCACAGACGACCGACATCAAACCGTACCCGCGCGAGGGACATGCACCTAGCCCGACCCTCCGGTGCCGCCGATGGCCGAGCCACGGGTGGACGCAAGCGGGGCGGCGACGGAGATCGGGCCGGGCGTGCAGTGGGCGGGCGGACGCCGCACGGCGGTCGGTCGTCGGGACGGGTGATCCCGCTCCGGGTCGGTCCCTCTTCCTTGCGGGAAACCGGGAGCGGATGGCGAAGTGCGTCGCTCGACCGACTTTCCACACACCCTGTTTTGAAGAGAGATCTCTAATGAAAAGAACTGAAGTAGTAGTAGGCGCTGTGGATTCTGTGGACTGCGGCCGAAACCGCTGTTCAGGGGGCGTGGTGCCGTGGGGATGGCCATGGAGTGTCTCGAGGATGAACACGAGGCGTCTGTGGAGGTTCCGTGGTTGTCCCGGATTCATCCTCGAGCGCTCCTCGAGTTGTTCCACCGGATTCACCCGGTTGTTCACACATGTGCACGAGATCGTGGACAGCTCGAGGAATCCTCGAGGACTCCACAAGGACTCCTCGAGGATTCCACAAGGACTCCTCGAGGATTCCACAAGGCCAGATCCGGACACTCCCCTGGTCAGCGGCTGTGCGCAACTCTGCCTGGGGAAACTGTTGAATTCGCCCTGTGAGGGAACTCGAGGGAGCGGTTGCCCCGACCTGTGCACGGATCCGTGGACAAACCGGTGGATTCCTCGAGGACTCCACAAGGATTCCTCGAGGAATCCACAACCCACAAAAAAGCACCGCCCCAGGTCAGGGGCGGTGCTCAGGTGTGGATAGCGCTCAGCGGGAGCGCTGCTTGATCCGGGCTGTGAGTTCTTGCACCTGGTCGTAGACGCGGCGCCGCTCGGTCATCTCCTTGCGTACCTTCTTCTCCGCGTACATCACCGTGGTGTGGTCGCGGCCGAATGCCTGGCCGATCTTCGGCAGCGACAGGTCGGTCAGCTCGCGGCAGAGATACATGGCGATCTGCCTGGCTTGGGCCAGCGGCCGCGCTTTACCTGGACCGGTGAGTTCTTCGAGTGTGGTGTTGAAGTACTCCGCCGTGACGGCCATGATCGTGGCCGCGTTGATCTCCAGGGCCGCGGTGTCCGGCATCAGATCGCGCAGCACCACTTCCGCCAGCGGAAGGTCCAGCGGCTGGCCGTTCAACGAGGCGAACGCGGTCACCCGGATCAGCGCGCCCTCCAGCTCGCGGATGTTGCGCTCCACCCGGCTGGCGATCAGTTCCAGCACGTCGTGCGGTACGTCGAGCCGGTCCATCCGCGCCTTCTTCCGCAGGATGGCGATGCGTGTCTCCAGCTCCGGCGGCTGTACGTCGGTGATCAGTCCCCATTCGAATCGGGTCCGCAGCCGCTCTTCTAGTGTGGCCAGTTGCTTGGGCGGACGATCCGAGGAGACGACGATCTGCTTGTTGGCGTTGTGCAGGGTGTTGAAGGTGTGGAAGAACTCCTCTTGGATGCCTTCCTTGCCCTCAATGAACTGGATGTCGTCGACCAACAGGATGTCGGTCTCGCGGTAGCGGCGCTTGAACGCGACCTTGCGGTCGTCACGCAGGCTGTTGATGAAGTCATTGGTGAACTCTTCGGTCGAGACGTACTTGACCCGCATGCCGGGGAAGAGACGCTGTGCGTAATGGCCGGCCGCGTGCAAGAGATGGGTCTTGCCCAACCCCGATGCGCCCCAGACGAACAACGGGTTGTAGGCCCGAGCCGGGGCTTCGGCGATGGCTACGGCCGCGGCATGCGCGAAGCGGTTGGACGCGCCGATGACGAAGGTCTCGAAGGTGTACTTCGCGTTCAGGCTCGCCGAGGACGTCGACGGAGCGGGTGTTTCCTGCGACTTGGCGAAGTAAGTGGGCCAGGAGTTGCGGACGTTCACCACGGGCTCGTCGTCCTGGTCGCGGTCACCCACCGGCTCGCGCACCGGATCGTGCGCCAAGCCCGTGTCGTCGTCTGTGGTCTCGCGCATCGGCGCACGCAGCGGGCCGCGCACACCGCTCGGCGACGGCTCCGGATTGAACAGCGACTCTTGCCCCGGAGGGATGGCGGGCTCTCGCCGCGGCGGAAGCCCGGGTTCGCGGCGCGACGCGGCGTCGGGCCCGGACATCATGGGCAGCTCGGCCGTCGTGGCGTACTCACCGCGCGGTGGATAGTCGGCGTGCGCGTACTCCGGCTGGCGGTACTCCTCCGGCGGGGCGAAGTCCTGACCGTATTCGGCGCCCGGGTAGTCGGAGCCGTCGTGGTACGCGGGCGCCGCAGGAAAGTCGGTGGGCTGTGCATAACGTGGCCCCGGGTAGGCATCGCGACCGGGGAACTCCGAACCCGGGTAGGCGGCGGGAGCACGGCCCTCTCGGTTGCGCTCCGGCCTGCTCGTCATCCGCGCGTGCCGCGGCGTGTTGGTCTGCCGGTCGACGGTCGGGGTGGTCGGGGCGGCGATGCGAACGCCGAGCCCTTCCACCTGAGGTCCGAGCCGACGGCCGAGAGAACGGAGGATGGGCTCGCGCAGATCGCGTTCGATGGCCTCCTGGGCCAGCGACGAGGGCACGGAGAGCAGCGCGAACCCCTGTGCGACCGTCAGCGGCTTGACCAGCTTCAGCCAAGCCTGCTGTGCTCGGGTCACCGGAGGAATAGCGCCGTCGGGCGACCCGGTGGTCAGCTCGGTGACAACCTCGGGCCACACCGTGGCCAGCACGTTCTGCTCGTCGTCCATGCAGTTTCCTCCCCGGAGTAGGTCGATAGGAGCAGACGGCCGGGGCACGCGTGGAATGCGATGCTCGGGATGGATCCCGTGATCCTGCGTACGTCCGTAACCGGTTCGGACGCTGCCCGGGTCCCCCATCTGGACAGCGGCGTGGCACCGTCGGCCCTACGAATATGCCACTCCAGGGGTCTTTCCACACAATTATCCACAGATGTGGAGAACTCTCGGGAACTGTGAAACGCGCGTACGCGCGAGAAGGGCAACGCCACGACCTGGGGTTCTGTAGCAATCGCCTGGCTACGTACCTTAGTGGCGCGGGGTGCGCGATGGCTAGGGGTGTGGACGAACTCACGGTGATTGCCAGAATGCCTGACTCCGGCGAGCCGATTCCGCCTGGTCGCCGGGGCGAGCGAAGCGATGGGGCGAGTTTGACCCGCCCCGAGCCGATCAGTACCCTCGTACAGTCACCCCTTGGTGCGGTGGCGGTCTTGTGCTGACCGCGTTTAGGTCGTGATCGACCGACTGTGCGCCAGGACCGACGCGCGCCGATGATGACCAGACCTGCGATTCATTCGCGCAATATACGTATCACCGACAAGCTTCGGGCACTACCTGGTGCCCGCCTACTCGAGGAGTGTTGACCGTGGCCAAGGGCAAGCGGACGTTCCAGCCGAACAACCGTCGTCGGGCGCGGGTTCACGGCTTCCGCCTCCGGATGCGCACCCGTGCGGGCCGCGCCATCGTGTCGGCGCGTCGCCGTAAGGGCCGCGCCTCCCTCACTGCCTGATCCTCGCTCTCGGACGCTCGGGTGTTGCCTGAGCCGTATCGGTTGCATCATCGTGCCGACTTCTCCCGGACGGTGCGCCGCGGCCAGCGAATCGGGAGGCGTGATCTGGTCGTACATGCGCTCGCGCACGGGTATGACGGAATCGTGGGCGCGAATGGACGACACGATCAGGTCCCGGACGACGTGCTGATCCGCGTGGGCGGACCGCGCTTCGGGCTGATCGTCAGCAAGGCGGTGGGCAACGCGGTGGTTCGACATCGCGTCGCCCGCCGCCTGCGTCATATGTGTGCCCAGGTGGTCGACGAATTGCCCGCCGAGACCGATGTCGTCATCCGCGCGCTTCCTGGCGCCGCTACAGCGTCGTCGGAGGACCTGCTTCGCCAGCTGCGCACCGCACTGCGCAAGCTCGGCGTCGGCGCTCAGGCGGGTATGTCGACGGGTGGCCTGGCATGAGCCTCTGGGCGAAGATCGCCAGACTGCCCGCGAACGTGCTGATCTTTTCGATCGAGCTGTATCGGACCTACGTCTCCCCCACCCGCATGCCGGTGTGCCGATTCACCCCGACCTGTAGTGAGTACGCGGTGACCGCATTGCGCACTCGGGGCCTGTTCATGGGGCTCTTACTGACGGTCGTGCGCTTGGCCAAATGTGCGCCCTGGCACCCTGGTGGGTGGGACCCCGTCCCGGAGCGGAAGCGGAGTACGCATCGCGCCGAGCCGGCGGACGGGGCAGCGACCGACGCGACGTCGCAGGAAACGAGCCTGCTCACCGGACCGCGGTCGGAGCCGAAAGCTTGTAAAGGATCGCCGCACGCGGTGATCGGCGACACGAACGACGGGAGTGCATAGAGCCGTGCTCGACTTCATCTATTACCCGGTGTCCTGGATCCTCTGGTTCTGGCATCGGGTCTTCGGGTTCGCGTTCGGCGCGGACAACGGTCTCACCTGGGCGCTGGCCGTGGTGTTCCTGGTGTTCACCTTGCGCCTGGTGCTCTACAAGCCGTTCGTCAAGCAGGTGCGCACCACCAAGCAGATGCAGGAACTGCAGCCGCAGATCAAAGAGCTGCAGAAGAAGTACAAGAACGACCGTCAGAAGATGGCGGTCGAGATGCAGAAGCTTCAGAAGGACAACGGCTTCAACCCGCTGATGGGCTGCCTGCCGATCCTCGCTCAGGTGCCGGTGTTCCTCGGACTCTTCCACGTGCTGCGCTCGTTCAACCGGACCGGGCACGGTATCGGCCAGCTCGGAATGACGCCGGAACAGAACGCGAACACCGCGAACTACGTCTTCAGCGCCGCCGATGTCCAGTCCTTCCTGAGCGCCCGCATCTTCGGTGCGCCGATCTCGGCGTTCATCACCATTCCGCCCCCCCAGTTGCAGGCCTTCGCCGACTACGGCGGCGTGCCGACCAAGTTGAGCATCGCGCTCGTCGCGATTCCCTTGATGGTCATCGCCGGTATCGCCACGCACTTCAACGCGCGTGCTTCGGTCGCGCGGCAGACGCCGGAAGCCGCGGCCAACCCCCAGGCCGCGATGATGAACAAGCTCGCGCTGTGGGTGTTCCCGCTCGGCGTGCTCGTCGGTGGCCCGTTCCTGCCGATCGCCATCCTGCTGTACTGGGTCTCCAACAACATCTGGACCTACGGGCAGCAGCACCTCGTGTTCGGCCGCATGGCGAAAGAAGAAGAGGCCAAGAAGCAGGCGAAGCTCGAGCAGCGCGCGCAGAACGCGCCCAAGCCCGGAGCCAAACCGGTCAACGTGAAGAAGAAGCCGACCGCCGCCGCTGCCGATGCCACGTCGGACGAGGACACTGCAGTCGCGTCGACGAACGGCACCGCGAAGCCGCCGAAGCAGTCGGCGGGCCAACGGCGTCCGGCCGGGCAGAAACGGCCGGGTAACCGGGGCAGGGCGAACCAGAAGCGCAAGCGCTGATCGCATTATCGGTGGGCCGAGCCGCCCACCTCGATCGCTGAGCAACCCCCTTGATCGCGAATACCGCCCGGCGGCGATTGCCCGGCGCGCGCGATGAGCAGATGAAGGAAATCAAATGACTGTTGAGACCGACGGAGGGGACGCCACCGTGGCGACGACGACGGCGAACGCCGGAGCGGACACCGACGATGTCGTGAATGATGCCGAGGAAGCGCTCATCGAGGAAGGCGAGATCGCGGGCGACTATCTCGAACAGTTGCTCGACGTGCTGGACTTCGACGGCGACATCGATCTCGACGTGGAAGGCGATCGCGCCGTGGTGAGCATCGACGGCGGACGTGACCTGACCAAGCTCGTCGGACGTAACGGCGAGGTGCTCGACGCGTTGCAGGAACTGACCCGGCTCGCCGTCCAGCAGGCGACCGGAGTGCGGAGCCGGCTGATGCTGGACGTGGCGGGTTGGCGGGCCAAGCGGCGGTCCGAGCTGAGCGAACTCGGCGCAGCGGCGGCGCAGCGCGTACTGGACTCCGGTGAACCGGAGTCGCTGGCGCCCATGACTCCGTTCGAGCGCAAGATCGTGCACGATGCGGTGGCGGCCGTGGAGGGCGTGAGCAGCGAGAGCGAAGGTGTGGAACCGAACCGGCACGTGGTGGTCGTTCCCGGCTGAGTCGCGACATCCCCGGAGCGGGCGGCGTGTTTCGCGGGCCCGGATGGGTAGTGGTTGGATAGGGCCTCTGGTCTTCGGACCGGGGGCCTTGTTCGTGTCCGGAGCCCGATTGCTCGTTCGTAGATCGACCCGAGTTCGGAAGGATGTTTCACGTGGAACGAGATCTCGGTGGAACCACCGCGGACCCCGCGGAGTTGGAGCCACCCGCGTCGGCGGCGACCGTCTTCGGCGACCGACTCGATCTCGCGCGTCGATATCGCACGGCGCTCGCGACCGCGGGCGTGGAGCGCGGACTGATCGGCCCGCGCGAGGTGCCCCGCCTCTGGGATCGCCACATTCTCAACTGCGCCGTGCTCGGCGAGTTGATCGCCGAGGGTGCGTCCGTGGTCGATATCGGCAGCGGTGCGGGCCTGCCGGGCATCCCGCTCGCCATTGCGCGTCCGGATCTCCGGATCACTCTGGTCGAACCACTGCTGCGCCGAACGATCTTCCTGAGCGAGTTCATCGAATCGGTCGGACTGGACGTGACCGTGGTGCGAGGGCGCGCGGAGGAGTCGGGCGTGATGAAGGAGGCCGGTGGCGCGGACGTGGTCACGTCCCGCGCGGTGGCCCCGCTCGGGAAACTCGCCCAGTGGTCCCTTCCTCTCCTCCGCGACCACGGGCACATGCTCGCGCTCAAGGGAGCGAGCGCGGCCGAGGAACTCGAACGCGATGGCGACGCGCTGACGAAGGCCGGCGCAGGTAACGCGGTCGTCCTGGAATGTGGCGTCGGTCTGGTGGCGACGCCCACGATGGTGATCAGCGCAGAGCGCCTCCCCCGCGCCGCACGAGCCACTCGACGGCGCGCCGAACGAGCGGTCGAGCGTGGCGGAAAGGCTGTCCGCGCCGCGACGACGGAGCGTGCGCGTAAGCGTGCGGCACGCAAGGCCAAGTAGCAGCTTCGATCGCGAAGGCTCGACCGTCGACCTCGGGCCTGGGATCGTTTCGTCACTCTGACGGAATGGCCCGGTTGAACGCGCTTGATGTGCTTTCTTTCGATCCGCCGGCTGGGTCCCGTGCGGCACCTCCGTCTGGAACGGCGTGGCCGCTTGGTGGCTGAAGTCGAGGCGTCCATCTGCCGTGGCTGGGGAAGGAGATTGCTACTGGCGTCGCGGTTGGATCAAGTCCGTTGTGCGTCGGGTGAGAAGTCGTCGTGTTGTGTGCGCGTGGGTGCACAGACTCCCACGCGGATTGGATTCACGTGAAACATCGGCGGGAAGTTGGTCCGCGCGGCGAGGCTGGAGCGAGACCCTGAAGTTCCATGCGAGCGTGGCCGAGTCACACTCGACTTCATCGAGGTGCGTCTCGAACTACACCCCGAGCATGAGACAGGGGTGGGTTGCGGACCTAGCGGGCACTTCTCGGATCACCAGGCTGCGGCCCGTGTTTCACGTGAATCAAAGCCCCTCCGAACGAGTCCGCCGGAATCCTGAGCGCCTCTGGAATTGTCACCCGATGTTTCACGTGAATCGGTTTCGCTCCGCTGGAGACGCGACCAGTCTCCGACCACAGCTGAGGGGCGATGCGTGTGGTCCTTCTGGTCGCCGCGCCACTCTCGAAGCGCGGCAACGCATACCCCGGCGTCGTCAAGCCTGTCGATGCGCGACCGAGCTCAGTCCATTCGAAGTAGCGCGGGGCTGTGTGCTGGTCCGAGGTCGTCAGACGAAGCATGTGGACCAGGTCGGTCGAACAGCCACTGCGAGTAATCATTCGCTATCCGCGATCGGTCGCGGCATGCCTGCTGTCCCACGCACCGTCCGGCGGCAATGTTTCATGTGAAACAGCGCGCGCGTCGAGGCGAATTCGTGCGGATTTGCGTGTCGCTTTGCGCCTCGCCGCGATTCAGCTTTCTTAAACCGCTCAGTGCTGGCAAGCTAGTGTGCGTCGGGCGTGAGCGTAGGTGCCACGAGGGATCTGGTTGTCACAGCGGCGCGCAGCTCCGCTCGGTCGATCGGGCACCGCGGAGCCGGTTGTGCATCGTGTTCGAACCGACAAAGGCTGTTGCAGATACGACGCCGACCCGTCCCGTCGCGCGCACGTGTTCTGAAGTTTCTCGGGTTAGGAGCTGTCTATGTCGAGCGGTCCGGCGAATGTTTCACGGGAAACAACGTCGCGCGTGCCGGGGATGCTGGACTCCAGCAATTTCGACACGGAGGCATTCGGAAATACGCCGTTCGGGCACATCTCCCCCAGCGAGACCCCGATAGCCGCCGAAGCCCAACGTGCAAGTCAGGTCCTCCATCCAGGAAAGGTGACTGTGCCGAAACCCCACGAGCAACGGATCATCACGATCGCCAATCAGAAAGGCGGCGTCGGGAAGACGACCACTGCCGTGAATCTGGCGGCCGCCTTGGCGCATCAGGGGATGACGGTGCTTGTGATCGACCTCGATCCGCAGGGCAACGCAAGCACCGCCCTGGGTATCGAGCACCACTCGGGTGTCCCCTCCAGCTACGAGCTGCTCATCGGCGAGGTCTCGGTCAGAGACGCTATCCAAACGAGTCCGCACAGCGAACGCCTCCTTTGCATCCCAGCGACCATCGACCTGGCGGGCGCCGAGATCGAACTCGTGTCGATGGTGGCCCGGGAGGGGCGCCTGAAAGCCGCTATCCAAGAGGCGAATATCGCCGGATACGACATCGATTACGTGATGATCGACTGCCCGCCTTCCTTGGGCCTGTTGACGGTCAACGCGCTCGTCGCGGCGAAAGAGGTGCTGATTCCGATCCAGTGCGAGTACTACGCGCTGGAAGGCGTGGGTCAGCTACTTCGCAATATCGGCTTGGTGCAGGCGCACTTGAACCCGGAGCTGCACGTCTCGACTGTGATCCTCACGATGTACGACGGGCGCACCAAGTTGGCCGACCAGGTCGCCGAGGAGGTTCGCGGGCACTTCGGCGATGTCGTACTGCGGTCGGTGATTCCACGCAGCGTGAAGGTGTCGGAGGCGCCTGGTTACGGCATGACGGTGCTCGATTATGATCCAGGCTCCCGGGGCGCGATGAGCTACCTGGACGCCGGACGCGAAATGGCGGCCCGCGCGGTGGCCCCGCGCGTCGCCGCGACGAAGTCGGCGGAGTGATTCGGCCTGCCGGGTCGACGCTCGGCACAGTGCGGTTCGGTAGCGGAATGAGGAAGGGGTCGGTAGACCGATGAGTCAGGCGAAGAAGGGTGGTCTCGGGCGCGGTCTCGCCGCGCTGATCCCGACGACACCGACGGCATCACCGGGCCTCAGTAGCGCTGCGGCGAGTGTCATCGGTCTGGATCCGGTCGGGCCGCAGCCACCCTCGGCCTACCTGCACCGGGTACCGGATCCCGCCGACAACGCTGAACTGGAAGCAGGCGGCGCCGTCTACCGGGAGATCCCGCCGGACCAGATCGAGCCGAATCCCAAGCAGCCGCGCACGGTCTTCGAAGAAGACGCGCTGGCCGAGCTGGTGCATTCGATTCGCGAATTCGGGTTGATGCAGCCGATCGTGGTGCGCCGGACCGAACCGGGTGTGGACCGCTATCAGCTGGTCATGGGCGAGCGGCGGTGGCGGGCCTGTCAGGAGGCGGGCCTGGCGGCGATTCCCGCGATCGTCCGGGAGACCGCGGACGAGTCCATGCTGCGCGACGCCCTGCTGGAGAACATCCACCGGGTGCAACTGAACCCGCTCGAAGAGGCGGCGGCCTACCAGCAGCTGCTGGAGGAATTCGACGTCACTCACGAAGAATTGGCTTCGCGAATCGGCCGCTCTCGCCCCGTCGTGACGAATATGATCCGTCTACTGAAGTTGCCGATCCCGGTGCAGCGCCGGGTCGCGGCGGGCGTACTGTCCGCCGGGCACGCGCGGGCACTGCTCGGTCTCGAAGCGGGTGCGGACGCTCAAGAGGTGCTCGCCGCCCGGATCGTCGCCGAGGGACTCTCGGTCCGGGCTACCGAGGAAGCCGTCATGCTGGCGAACCGAGAGCAGGACGCGGCCGCGCCCTCTCCCGTCGCTCGGCGCAAGCCGATCGAGATGCCAGGCCTGCAAGCCGTGGCCGAACGGCTGTCCGGTTCCTTCGACACCCGGGTCCTCGTGAGTATGGGCAAGCGCAAAGGCAAGATCGTCGTCGAGTTCGGGTCGGTCGAAGACCTCGAACGGATCGTCGCCCTGATGGAGCAGAACGCACCCGCAGTGTGACAGAAGTGACGAAATTTAACTTGTGGTTTCGATAGGTGCGGATACCCGGCCGAAACGTCACAGTGACGGCAGGGGTACCGCAACGGCTGCGAGCGTGCATCGCTCCCGGCGGACCAACCCAAGTTCTTCCGACCAACAGCACAGCGACATGGAATGAGGCAGGTTCCCGTTGATCGCTTATTCTTGCTGGCGAGCAAACATTGATGCGACGTGAGCGTGGATGAATCGGACAGCTGGAGGCTGAGCAGAGCGGTGTCGACCAGCGTCACAGCACTAACCCTCGGCGGACTGGAAAAGCTTCCCGCGCATGCGCGGCGCTGTGTCTTCTGGGAGATGGACCCCGCCGTGGCCGAGGACTCACGCAACTTCAGCGATCCGGTGTTCGAGAAGGAAGCCTGGCTGTCCACGGTCATGCTGGAGTGGGGTTCGTGCGGGCAGGTAGCGAACGTCGATGGCAACGTCGCCGGCTGCGCCTTGTACGCGCCACCGAGCGCCGTGCCGCGCGCCACCCTCTTCCCCACCTCCCCCGTGAGTCCGGACGCGGTCCTGTTGACCACGCTGCGGGCCGAATTCCCTTATCAGGATGCCGATGTCGCCCACCGCCTGGTTCAGGGCGTGGTGTCCGATCTGGTGCGTCGCGGCGTGCGCGCCCTGGAGGCTTTCGGTATCCGCACCGACCCGACGACGCAGGCACTCTCGGAGCGGTCCGGCTCGATGACACTGCTGGAGCGGATCGTCGCGCCGATCAAGAATGCGAACCCGGCGGGCGCGACGACCGAATGCTCACCCGAGAGTTGCATGATCGACGCCGACTTCTTGGAGGATGTCGGCTTCGAGGTCGTAGCCCCGCATCACCGATTCCCGCGCTTGCGGTTGGAGCTCGCCTCCGATCACGGCTGGAAGGAAGACGTCGAACGGGCGCTGGATCAGCTGCTCGCGGCGGCGTCGATGACCGCGCCGACCCGTATCGGAGCGCGTTGAGCTGAACATCGAAGCGCCCCCTGCCGAGCTCGAAAGGGCAGGGGGCGCTTCGACTTACGAAAGACCGATGGCTACATCCGGTCGGCGGCAGCCAGCTCTTCGGCCAGCAGTTCCGCGAAAGTGTATGTGCCGGTGGGCTGGTCATCCTGACCGAGCAGGTACAGCCGCTTCACCGAGATCAGAATGGCTTCGGCGATCACGTCGCGCATGCGCGGGTTGGTGAGCACCGAGGCATCGTATTCGTTTGTCATATAACCGATGTCGACCTGCACGGTGGGCATCTTGGTGAGACGCAGCAGATCCCAGGTTCGCGCGTGAGTGCGGCAGTCCTGCAACGACGTTCGGGCGACGACCTCGCGCTGGATGAACCCGGCCAGCACCTGCCCGATCATGGACACCGAGCCGTGTGAGTTACCGAAGTAGAACCCGGCAACGCCGTTGGCGAGCGGGCTCGGGTTAGCAGCACAGCGCAGGGAGATCATCAGATCGGCGTCGAAGGCGTTGGATGTTTCCGCGCGTTCGGCGTCGGTGGGGTTGGCGCCCCACGGCCGCGACAGGAAGGTCTCCATGCCCGTGGCAGCCATCCGTCCCTCCAGACGGCTGGCGAGATCCCACAGGATCTCCGATTCGTAGACGTCGCCGTACTCGGTGGGCACGGCACAACCCTTGTCCGGACCGCCGAGACCCGGATCGATGACGATCCGCTTGCCGGTCAGCTGCGGCCCAGCCCGGTGCACGACCTCTTCCTCAGCGATCCGGTGTGGATTGCCGCCGGTGACCCTGGCGCCGAGCAGGTCGAGCGAGCGCAGCGTGTCGGGACCGCAGATGCCGTCGGCCGACAGGCCGATCTCCCGCTGGAAGGCGGTCAGCGCGTCGTGGGTGTGCGGACCGAAGTAGCCGTCGACCCGGTGCACGTAGAAGCCGAGGTCCTGCAGCCTGCGCTGGAGTGTGGCCACATCGTCGCCGTACAGCGGCGCGGACAGCTGATAGATCAGCGTGCGCGCGCCGAGTCGATAGGACGCTTCCTTCAGTGCCCGGTAAGTCGCCGGACCGACCACACCGTCGACGAGTAAACCGCGATGCTGCTGAAACGCGCGGACCGCGGAGTCGAGGTGATGGTCGAAGGACACTTCGGTGTCCTTCCAATATTCGCGTGCGTCCGCGGTGTCGGCAGCGATGTGCGCGTGTAGGAACCCGAGGCTTGCCAGGGTGCTCCGAACCTCTGCTACGGCTGGACCGGAATCGCCGTGACGAAGTCGGTGCATGCGTGAGAGCCCTTTCCTTCCGTCAAACCTGCGGGTACCCACTCATGCGATGGGATACACCTTCGCACGACCGGAGCGTCGGTCGATTGTCTCAGACCCGGACCGGGTTTCGACAATCCCCGGGTCCAGGCATCCTACGGCGCGTCCTCAGATGACGTCTTCGAGTTCGCGCAGAAGAGCCGCTTTGCCCTTCGCTCCGACGATCTGCTTGACCGGCTTACCGCCGCGGAACAGCATCATAGTGGGCAGCGAGAGGATCTGATAATCGCGGGCGGTGCTCGGGTTGGCGTCCACATCCAGCTTCGCGACGGTCAGCTTGTCCGCGTGCGCGCCCGCGATCTCCTCCAGGACGGGCGCGACCATCTTGCACGGGCCGCACCAGTCGGCCCAGAAATCGACGAGGACCGGCTTATCACTCAGCAGCACGTCGTCGGCGAAGGACGCGTCGGTGACGGTGACCATGTTGGCGGACTCGGACATGGGTGTTCTCCTTGCGATACAGCGAGACGGAAAGGTGTGGCTCGTCCAGCGCGAGCTCAGTTGGCGGCCACCGACTCACCCGCGTGTGCGAGGGTGTTCGAGGTGATGTCGCCCTGCTCGGCCAACCAGCGCTCGGCGTCGATGGCCGCACGGCAGCCCGTGCCCGCGGCGGTGATCGCCTGCCGGTAGGTGTGGTCGACGAGATCGCCCGAGGCGAAGACGCCGGGGACATCGGTCGCGGTCGTCGGGTGCTGTACCAGCACATATCCTTCGTCGTCCAAGGCGACCTGGCCCTTGACGAGTTCGCTGCGTGGATCGTGGCCGATCGCGACGAACAGGCCGGTGGCGGCCAGCTCGGAGGTTTCGCCGGTCCGGGTGTCACGCAGCGTCAGATGGGTGACGCTGTTCTCCCCGTGCACCTCGACCACCTCGGCGTTGAGCACGAACTTGATCTTCTCGTTCGCCTTCGCCCGTTCCAGCATGATGCGGGAGGCACGGAACTCCTCGCGGCGGTGCACGATGGTGACGCTGGAGGCGAACTTGGTCAGTAAGATCGCCTCTTCCATCGCGGAGTCGCCGCCGCCGACCACCACGATGTCCTGGCCCTTGAAGAAGAACCCGTCGCAGGTAGCGCAGGCGCTGACACCGCGGCCGAGCAGCCGCTGCTCGCCCGGAACGTTCAGGTAGCGCGCGGCCGAACCCATGGCGAGAATCACGGCGTAGGCGTGAAAGGTCTCGCCGCCGACGACGACCTTCTTGATCGGGCCGGTCAGGTCGACCGCCTCTACGTCCTCGGTGCGGATGTCCGCGCCGAACCGCTTGGCCTGCTCGCGCATCTCCTCCATGAGATCCGGGCCCATGATGCCGTTGCGGAAGCCGGGGAAGTTCTCGACCTCGGTGGTGGTCATCAGCGCACCGCCGAACTGGGTCCCCTCGAACTGCAACGGCTGGAGCTCGGCGCGGCCCGCGTAGATGGCGGCCGTGTAGCCGGCGGGGCCGGAGCCGATGATGATCAGGTCGCGAACTGGCGTGCCGGTGTCGCTTTTTTGCTCGCTACGCTCGCTCATGAGGCCCTTCCGGGGAGATTCGATCGGACGTGTCGGTCAACAACAGGGTAATGGCTGTTGTTCCCCGCGTCGGCGGGGTCACACCGCGCGGGTGGCCCGGATCGCAAGGTCAGCCGATGTCTTGCAGCGCCTTGCGCTGGGGATCGCCCGTAGCGCAACCCGTCCCGACGACCAGCGCGGTGATCTTCGGCGAATGCGGCCCGTTCAGCAGGATGAGCACCGCGTTGCCGCCCTGGAATCGGATGTCGGTCGAACCGAGGATCGTGCGGTCCAGACCGTTCGCCCGGACGCAACGCTCGAGCGCTTCCGGGCCGGCCAGGGCTCCGGTGACGTTGTGCCTGCCCAGCGCGCCGAGGGCCACGGTGGCGGTGAGATCGTCACCCCAGTCGTCTTTCCCCGAGGTCGGCTGCGCCGTGGGCGCTGGGTCGTCTCCGCTGCGGATTGTCGAAGCCCAGACACCCGCGCCGATGACGGCGACGATCGCCGCGGCCGCCGCGGCCAACCAGCGCAACCTGCCGCGGCGGCGCTCGTCCAGAGCCACCGGCGCGGATTCGAAATCGTCTGCTTCGGCGACGGATTCGCTTACCTGCGCGGGCGCAAGCTCATGAACCGTGGCGCCTTCGGGGGGCTCCAGCTCGTCGACGAACCGTGCGAGCCGGGCCGCCACGTCTTCCGGCATCGGATGGACGATGCGCTCGTTCCCGCCCAAGGCACGCAGCTCCGCACGCACGTCATCCAGCGCGCGCAGATACCGCACCGCTTCCGGGTCACGCGAGACGATCGGCCACAACTGCTCGCGCTGCGCGGGCGTTACGTTGTCGGCATGTAGGTCAGCCAGCAATTCGGACGCGAACGGAGGCTGCGGCACGGACTCGGTAGCCATCGCACCTCCGTTGTTCGCATCGGACATCGCGGGGACCCCCTCGCCTACGGGGCCTGTCTCTGATTCGTTCAGTGGTTCGTCACTGTTAATGACGCATCCCAACTACCCCCGGTTCCCCGGATCACGCAGAAAATCCAATCGCTCTTTCAACCGCTGCCGCGCACGAGCGCACCGGCTCTTGATCGTCCCCTCGGGCACGCCGAGCAACGCCGCCGCTTCGGCAACGCTATACCCCTCCACATCCACCGCTACCAACGCGGTCCGCTGATCCGGCGGCAACGAGAACAACGCTCGATCGATGACCAACGACATCTCCACCTCGGCCATCTCGTCGCGGGTATCTCTCGGCTCCGGCATCGACTCCGGCGCCAGCGACAGCGCCCGCCTGGTCTTGTTCCGCCGGATCCGGTCCAGGCACGCGTTCACCACGATCGCGTGCAACCAACTGCGGACCTCCGCCTCCGCCCGGAACGAGCCCGCGGTGCGATGCGCCGACAAGAGCGCGTCCTGTAGTGAATCGGCCGCATCCTCACGCGTGTAGGAGGTGCGCAGCGCGGTCTGCCACAGATGATCGTTGTGTCTGCGCAGTAACTCCGCGAACGCGAACCGCTCACCGGCGACGTGCGCCCGCAACAACTCCACATCGGTGCGTTCACCGAGTTCGAAGGCGCGCTCGCGACACATCACCGGCTGCGACGCCCCCCTGCCGAGCTCCTCGTTCACTTCGGACGACAAATGCCAACCCCTTGGACAGCTCTCACGCGGCAACGGGCATGGTTGACCATCACCGGACTTCGCAGCATCCAGGATCGAACGCCGAAACCTGGGAAGCTCCCCTGCTGAGAGCGCGCGAAGATCATATCGCCCGTAACGTTTTGGCAGCAACCAAGTGATCGGTCCGGATACGGAAGAATGCGCGGCGTTCAACGCCGCGTGACGAATGGCCCGCACGACCGATGCGCGGGCAAGCCGGGCTACGGCGCGGCGTCGAAACGGATGTCGGCGATGGCGGTCTGGAACTGTCCTCCGGAATTCCCCAGTCCGGTGATCCAGACGAGCACGTAGCGGGCGGCTTGGTCGGCGCGCACCGGGATGTCGGTGACGCCGTCGTCCAGCCGGGCGGAACCGATCAGCTGGGTCTGATCCAGCGTCGGCGAGCCGGTGGGCGACGTGCGGATCTCCACCGATGTGCCCGCGCTGGGCGAGTTGATCGAGACGTTCGTGAGCTTCGCGGGGGCCGGCAGCGTGGCGAGCAGACCGACCCCCTTCTTGAGCGCCGGAAACTGCTGGAAGTACTGATCGGTGCGCCATTGGGTGCCCGGATCGTTGTCCAGCACGGCGTGGACGTTGGCGACGCCGTCGGCGGTGCCCTCCGGCGAGAACACCGACACGCCGGTCACCGGAACCGGCGCACCGGTCGAGGTGAGGCCGGGGCCCGCGGCGGCGGGCGTCGGTACCGGCTGGTTGTTCGTCGTCAGGCCGATATTGCGCTGTTCGTTCAGCGGCGCGTCGGAAGCGCTCGGTGCGAACACGCTGACCATCCACCAGATCACGACGCCGACCACCAGCGCGGCGAGGATGCCGAGGCCGACCATGATCCACATCATGCGTTGCGAGCGTTCACGTTCGGCCGCGAGCAGTTCCGGATCGGCGAGCGAGTCGTCCATGTTCGCGGGAGCGCGCTGGCCCAGCCGCAGCACCGGGATGAAGTCGGTCTTCTGATCGACCACCGACGCCTGCTCCAGCACGTGCTGGACCGTCGCCGCCGTACGCACGCCCTTGTTCGACTCCAGCGAGCGCACGGCGACCGCGGAGATCTCGAACGGCACTTCGGGACGGATCTGGCGCGGTTCCACCGGCGTGCCGTCCGGTCCGAAATCGGCCAACCGCAGCCCGCCGACGGTCGCGGCGGTGCCCGTGACGCCGCCGGAGCGGATCGGCCAGCGGGCGGTGATCAGGGAGTAGAGCATCGCACCGAGACCGCGGACGTCGGACTGCGCGTCGGAGTCCGACAGCGTGCCGGGGAAGGCGAGCACCGCGTCACCGGACGCGCTGATGCGCACCCGGTCGGGATGGTCGATGGACAGCGATCCGCCGCCACGGTGCGCCAGCTCGGCCGCCGAGGCGAGGGCGCGGATGGCCCGCGCCGCGCCGATCGGCGACGGCACCGTCTCGGCCATCTCGCGCAACGAACGACCCGGCGTCCATTCCGCCACCACGATGCCGCCGGAACTGCCGCGCACGACGTCGAGTACGCGGGCGAGGCCGGGCGAGTTGATCCGGCCGAGGCGCAGCGTCCGGGACAGGATCGCCTGGGGGCCGTCCTGCCCGGAGTTCTCCGTCGCTTTCTGGTCGGCGTCGACGAAGGTCAGCGCGACCTCGCGATCGAGTTTGATGTCCAGCGCCTGCCAGAACTTCAGGCCCCGGGCGCCGCCGTGACTCGCCAGCAGGCGGTAACGCCCGCCTGCCACCGACGCGCCCGGAATCAACTTGGGGCCGCGCGGGATCCGCCGAGCGCCCAGGTTCTCGCCACCCATCGGCGGCATCTCCGGCGAGCCGACGGGGATCATCCCGGTGTCGTACATCGGATCGCGCGGCGGCAGCTGGTTCTCCTGCGGTCTCGCCGCGGCCTGCTCCGGTCCGGCCGTGCCCGGTCCGTTGTTCGCGTACGCGGGATCCAACGGCTCCCCCGCGGTCGGCGGTACATCGGTGGACAGTCCGCCGGGCGTGGTCGCAGAAGAATCGGCGGCTGGGACGCCGCCCACCGCGTCGTCGCTCACCCTCGGTCCTCCTTCGCCCTGGTATGTCGAGGTTCCGGCGAATTCGCCACTTGTGCTTCTCTGCCGAACAGGGTACGGGAACTCACCCTTGCCGGTGCGGTCAACGGCATCGGGTCGGATCACAGGAAGCACCATGGTCTGTGCGTCCATGTACGAATCGAACCTCGGGTATGCCAAGTAGGGATCAGGCCTGCGGAGCACCTGCGTGACGTAGGGATCTTCGACCGGGCTCTCCAGGTCGAGTTCCGGCGCGGGCGGTGTCCAGCCGAGGCGCCGCGAGACTGCCACGGTGATGGCGACGATCTCCGGAATACCGGCGAGTCGCATCAAGCCGAAGGCCACCGCGAACATCACGATCGCGGTGATCGCCACCCGGATCAGCGAACCGGGGCCGCCGAAGGACTCGGTCAGCCGATCCAAGCCGAGTACCCGGTCCACGATCCACATCACCGCGCCGCCCGCGAGTGACGCAAGTACGACACGGGTCACCGTTCGGCCGACGTTCGCCATACGCAGGTCGCCGAGACTGCGGTGCAGGAGGAAACCACCCACGACGGCGCCGACCGCGAAGCCGAGGCCGTTGGCGACACCGAGCGCGACCACCACGTGTTCGGCGTCGGTGACCACGGGAGCCAGTGCGGAGAAGACGATCTTGGCGGCGGTGATGCCGAGGATGATCCAAGTGGGAATCCACGCCTGCTCCCTGGCGTAGAACACGCGCAAGTGGATCAGCACCAGCGAGTACGGGATCAGTGCGAACGCCGACCAGCTGACCGCGAGACCGAGACGTTCGGCGTCCGATCCGAAGTTGCCGTAGCCATAGAGGGCTTGTCCGACCTGCGGACCGGCCAGCGTCAGGAAGGTGACCACGGGTACCAGGGCGATCATGGTCAACCGGGTGGCGGCGGAGAGATCGTCGACCACCGCGGGCGTGTCGTCGGCGGCGGCGTTGCGGCTCAGCCGGGGCATGATCGCGGTCAGCACCGTGACACCGAGGACGCCGTACGGCAGTTGCAGCAGCAGCCACGCGTTGTTGTAGATCGCCGGACCTGCCGCGTCGGCATGCGATGAGATCCGGGTGGCGAAGACGAAGCCTGCCTGGCTGATGAGCACGTACAGGATGATCGCCGCGCCCATGCCGCCGAACTGCTTGAGGCGATCATCGATGCCCCACAGCGGGCGCAGGTCGATGCCCGCCCTACGGATCGCCGGAAGGAGGCTGACGGCCTGCACCACAACGCCGACCGTGACGCCGACGCCGAGCACCAGCAGCTTCGGGTCGCTCATGCGGACCGGATCCAGCGTGATCTCCCCCGGCATCAGGACGTACAGCCCGAGGACGGTGAGCACCACCAGGTTGTTCAGTACCGGCGCCCAGGCGCCGGGCTTGAACATCTGCCGGGTGTTCAGTATCGCCGTGAGCAGCGCCGACATGCCGTAGAACAGGATCGCGGGCAGCAACAGGAAAGATAGCGCCGTGGTCAGCGCCGTGTTGACCTTGCCGTCGTCGGACAGGAAGACATGTGTGGTCAGCACCGGCGCGGCGGCCGTCGCCAGCAGCGCGGCAGTGGCCAAGACCACGAACGCCGCGGTCACCAGGCGCCGGACGAACGCCTCTCCGCGATCGGGATCCTCCTGCTCCGCGCGCACCAGCGTGGGCACCACGATCGCGGTGAGCACCGCGCCGAGCACCAACTCCGCGATCATGTTCGGAATCTGGCTGGCGACGGTGAACGCGCTTGCGATGGCAGGGCCGAGCACGGTCAGCAGCAGCAGTTGCTTGCCGAACCCCGTGATCCTGCTGATCAGTGTCGCGAACGCGATCGATCCGGAGTCGCTGAGCAGCCGGGAATTCGCACTCAGCTTCGGCTCGTCGGCCTTCGGTGGCTCCGCGGTGGCGGTGGCGGCGGGCCACTCCCTGGTCCGTGGGCGAGCCGGTTCCGCCGGTTCATGCCGAACCGGGGCGGCAGGCCGCTGACGCGGCGGTGGGAACTGCTGCGGCTGCGGCGGGGCGTAGCGCGGCGGCGGCACCCGATCGGATTCCGGCGGGATCGCAGGCATCGGCCCGGAACGGGGTGGGCGCGGCGCGGCCGGGATCGGACCGGACTGCGGAGGCCGTGGCACCGCGGGTATGGCGCCGGAACGAGGTGGACGCGGCGTGGTCGGGATCCCGCCGGACTGCGGGGGACGCGGCGCGGCCGGAATGGCGCCGGACTGCGGCCCACGTGGCCCGGGGGGCGGCGGCGTCTGCCGGACACTGCCAGGCGGGCCGGAAGGCGCAGGCACCTGGCGATTGGGTCCGGGCGGAACGGGGCGGGGCTGGCCAGGACCGGCCGCCGGTGGCGGAGCCGGATATCGGCGTGGGTTCGGTACGGGGCCGGGGCGCGGCGGTGGCGGCACCGGCGGCCTCGGTTGTCCGGCGGGCGGTGGCGGCGGCATGTGCTGACCAGGCCGCGGCTGCGGTGCGGCCGGAGGACGACTGACCTGCGGCACCCTCGGCGCCTGGCCGTCGTTGTACGGACCGCCGTTCACCTCCTGGTGTTCGGCTTCGGCTGGAGCGGGGCTCCGTTCCCACGGCGCGACCGGGGCTCGGCGCACCGGTGGCCCGTCGAGCCGGTCGCTTGGTCGAGGGCGATGAGCCGATATGTCATCGTCGCTCATCATGCCTCCTGTACCAGCCGGGATTCCGCACCCCCATCGGTGCGGTGAGCCGCGGCTCGCCGCAATGGTTCGCCGTGCTCAGCGAACATTCTGTCCGTGGTCCCCGTCCGGATCGGACCGGCTCGGCAACACTGTGATTGTCCTCCACCGTGCCACATGACACTGCGGTACCCCACATCGGCGCAGGTAGCAGCGGCTTATGTGGCCCCGTCGGAGCGGGATCCGTCACCGCGTCTCCTGGAGATGCTCCTGCTCTTTTTCCTGGGCCCGCAGCACACGCGAGCGCGCGCGCCGGTACCGGTTGACCCGGCGCCTGGTACTCGGATCGAATCCCTCGTCGGCCGGGTCGGGCTGCCCGCGGAACCGGCGCCACAAACGGCGACCGGCCAGCAGGAGCAGCAGGAGTGCGGCGCATCCCGTAATTATCGCCAAGGCCTTGCCGTAGGCATTCGAACGCACCGAGACCTGCGTGGGATTGCCGAGCGCGACGCCCTCCGGCGTGGTGAGCGAGATCGGAATGACGAGGTTGCGGCTGTCGCTGACCTCCGTCGG
Organism: Nocardia sp. NPDC004260; assembly: GCF_053603155.1. NCBI lineage: Bacteria > Bacillati > Actinomycetota > Actinomycetes > Mycobacteriales > Nocardiaceae > Nocardia > Nocardia sp. NPDC004260. The sequence goes on from NZ_JBSGEZ010000011.1 coordinate 112,312, forward strand.
GATCTGGAAGGACCTGGATCCGTTGGCCGGGAGCTGCTGCTCGCCGGGGTCGGTGATCTTCGTCTCGGCAGGCGCCTCGATCCGGAACCTGACCCGGATGGCCACCGGCAGGTCGTTGCGCGCGACCAGCAGCAGCGGGCTCTGCTCGGACGCGAGCGTGTACACACCGCCCGGCGGCAGGACGGTCACCGAGCGATAGAGCTTGTCCATCGTCCGGGTGTTCTGGTCCAGCCGCCGCTGGGCGAAGGTGTCCGGCGGCGCGGCATCGCCCGCGCGCCGATCCGAGAGGCTCAGTACGCGCAGCAGGTCGTCGCGCAGCGGCGTCAGGAATTCGTGCGGCGTCGGCTCGGCCTCCGGCACGTCCACCAACGCGCGCGTCATCTCGGTGATCCGGCGACTCTGCTCGCGTACCGGCGGCAGGAATCGGTCCGGCACCCCGTCCTGCGCTGCCTGTGGCAGATAGTCCAGCTCGTAGGGCTGCGGGTCCGGCGGCAGCGTCACCAGATCGTGGAACGGACGCGCGGTGGCGAGGTTGCCGCGCAGCAGCTGGTCGACTTGGCGCAGCAGTGCGGTGGCCTCGTCCCGGTTCGCACCCCATTGCTGCGGCGGAACGAGCAACAGCGAGCGCGAGGGGTTCGCCTCCGGGTGCAGCGCCTTCCACGAAATCGCCCCGAGAGCGTCCTGCAAGCGCGCCGCTCGTGAGTCGTTGGTCACGTCGTAGCGGACACGGGACGGGGTGAACGGCGGGGTCGGCGGGTTCGAACCCACCGCGGCGAGCGCGGTCGCGGACCAGATGTCGAACGTCACCGCGTGCAGTGCGGGGTCGCCGACGGGCGCGGGTGCACTCGCGGTGGGCACCGGATTGCCCGTGACCTGCGGTGCGGGTGCCGGTGCGGTCGGCTGGCTCGCGGTGATATCGGGCAGGCGTACCGCTTCCGGAATCGCCGGGTCGGCGGTGGAGAGAAGCTCGTTCGCACCGGATGTGGATCGGCCGCTCTCACTGCTCGACTGCGCCCAGTCCACGCTTCCCTGCGGTACGGCCGCCGTCGACGCGAGCACGGCGGTACCGAAACCATGACTGCGCAACAGGGCCCCCGCGCCGTCATCGATGCTGCCGGAATCCGGCAGGCTGACCCCGCGCACCGACCGGGTCGACAGGATCGAGTCGATGATCTCCGCCGGTTCGTTGATCGCGCGCGCGGAGAGTGCCGGATCGTTGACCGCGGCCAGCGCGGTGAGATCGACCTGCGCGAACGGCAGTGCCACGGTGCACATCGACCCGGCCAGGGCGCGCAGCCGGTCCAGCCAGGTCTGGGCCTGTTCGGCGCCCGCACCCGCCCTGGTCGCGCCGTCGGGATCGGACGGACTAGCCAGCACGCGGTAACCCTTGGTCATCGCGCGCACCGTGAGCAGCAGGTCCGGGTCGATGGCGAGGCACACGGCCGAGGCCAGATCGGTGCTGCGGCCCGCGCTCGGATTCAACGTCCCTTCCAGCGCGGCCAGTAGTTGATCGAGACGGCCGCCCTTGCCGAGTGCGGCGGCCAATTCGTCGTCGGTGAGCTCGACCTTGCCGTCCACGCTGCCCGGACGACCCCCGACCTGCCGCGGCCGGTCGGCCAGCGGCCACAGCAGCGTGGTCGCCACCGGAGCGTCGGTGGGCGCCGAGACCGACGGGGCTCCATCGCTCGCGGCGGGCGGCACGCCGAGCACCGGGAGCAGGAATCGCGCGTCGTCGAGCCTGGCCTGCGTGCCGTAAGCGGGTTCGCCGTTGACGTTCAGCAGCAGCGGGTAGACACCCGGCTCCGTGATCCGCAGCGACGTGGCGCCGGTCTCCGAACGCAACGGGATGCTCAGCGTGAACTGTTTGCGCTGCCCCGGGTTCAGCCGCTGCGCGACATCTTCGAAGTCGCCGTTCACGTCGTAGTTGACCTCATCGAGGCGCAAGGTGGCGCGCAACCCGACCGGCGTGGTGATCGCCGCCGCCCGCTGGACACGGATGCTGACGTCGTCCACCACACGGTCGCCGATATTGGTGACCGTGCCCGCGACCGTGAGCACCGAATCACTGCCCGCGGTCACTGTGGTCGGCGTCACCGAATCGAGGGACAGCTTCAGGAATTTGGGATTCGTCGAGGTTCCGGACCCGATCGGTTGCGCTCCCGCCGCCGCGGAATCGAGCAGCGGCAGCGTCGTCACGGGGCCGAGGATGGTCAGGACCGCCACGAAGATCCGGAACAGTCCACGCGTCATCGCTTGCCGGTCTCCATCCGGTCGATCAGCTTGTTCGCCATCTCCGCCAGCCGCCGCTCATCGGCGTAGGCCAACCGAGAATCCAGTTCACTCAACGGAACCCAGGCGACCTGGGTCACTTCCACGTCGGCGTCGGACAGTTCGCCACCGACCGAACGCAGCAGATAATGATGCACCGTTTTGTGTACCCGCCGACCGTCGGTCACGAACCAGTAATCGATGCTGCCGAGTTCGGCGACCACGACACCGTTGATGCCGGTCTCCTCGGCGACCTCGCGGATCGCGGTTTGCTCGGCGGTCTCACCTTCTTCGATATGTCCTTTGGGCAGCGACCACAGTAACCGCCCGCGGCGATCGGTGCGTCCGATGAGGGCCGCGCTTCGTGCTTCCCGGGGACCGTCCAGGCCGTCGACGACCAGTCCACCTGCCGAAGTTTCCCGCACCGTGCGCATCCGCGGCTTCGCGGCATTGGCGGCCGAACCGCGGCGCCGAGGCTGGCGGCGTCGACTGTTCGCGCGATCGGCCGGAGACACCTGGCAATCCTACTGTGTTCGATTTGCAGCGCCTGCGGCGCTGCGTGTTCGCGGCCCCTTTATGGCTCGCGTGTGCGCGACCGCCGCTTGCTCCTTCGTCGCGTACACGGCGGCCGCGCACACCCGAGCCGGGCCGCGAGCGGCGGATGCTCGGTCTCGCTTCGCTCGAAAGTCGTGGTCAGGGTGCGCTGGGCGCGTAGGTGCCGGAGTTCGGACCGGTGCCCGCCGGTTGGGGCGACCGGTTGTCGGATCGGTCGCAGGTGGGGCTCGACATGGTCTCGACGGTCGTTCTGGGCGGGCCAGGGGTGCCGGGCCACTCACCGAATCCACCCGACCGGCCACTCGCAAGCACCCGACTCGGCGCGAGCCGAAGACCCGCCGCCTCCACGCCACAGAGCATGCGGTGACCGCCATACAAAGGGACCACGGATCCTCGGCGATCAGCCACTCCAAGCTTTGTGCACCGATGCACGAAGTTCCGGGCAGAACGATGCCCGGCAGCCTCGATGCGCGAGCGCCGCTGGCTGGGTTGATGTCGGTGTCCTTATATATCTGGGCCGCCGCGGTGGACTTGGCTGCGATATCCGTTGGCGCGGCTCGGTAAGCTGCTCATTCGTGGTTGCGCCGAAGTCCCAGGACGCTGTGCTGGATAGACGTACCCGATTGCTGGCCGCCGCGGCGGTGACGCTCGGGGGGCTGTCGGATGTGCTGACGCCGCTGGGCGAGATGTTCGCGGCGCGGGGGCACGAGTTGTACCTGGTGGGTGGGAGCGTGCGAGACGCGGTGCTCGGCCGGCTGGGGACCGACCTGGATTTCACCACCGACGCGCGGCCGGACGCGGTGCAGGACATCTTGCGCGGATGGGCGGACCATCTGTGGGACACCGGCGGCCTGGCGTTCGGCACGGTCAGCGCGGCCAAGGACCGGCAGCAACTGGAGATCACCACGTTCCGCGCCGACAGCTACGACCGGGTGTCGCGCAACCCGGAGGTGACCTTCGGCGACTCGCTCGAGGAAGACCTGGTCCGCCGCGACTTCACGGTGAACGCGATGGCGGTGCGGATCGGCGCGGACGGCGCGCTGGAGTTCGTCGATCCGCTCGACGGCATGACCGCACTGCTCGACGGCGTGCTGGACACGCCTGCCGCGCCGGAGGATTCGTTCAACGACGATCCGTTGCGGATGCTGCGCGCCGCGCGGTTCGTCTCCCAGCTGGGGTTCGAGCCGCATCCCCGCGTCCGTGCCGCGATCACCGAGATGGCCGACCAGATCGACCGCATCACCGCCGAGCGGGTGCGGGTGGAGCTGGACAAGCTGATCGGCGGGGCGCATCCGATCGACGGCATCAACGTCATGTGTGAGACCGGGCTGGCGCAGCGGGTGCTTCCCGAGGTGCCCGCGATGAAGCTGGAGATCGACGAGCACCACCAGCACAAGGACGTCTACTGGCATTCGCTCACCGTGCTCGAACAGGCCATCGATCAGGAGGAGGGCGACCCGGACCTGGTGCTGCGCTGGGCCGCGCTGCTGCACGACATCGGCAAGCCCGACACCAAGCGCAACGAGCCGGGCGGCGGCGTCAGCTTCCACCACCACGAGGTGGTCGGCGCGAAGATGGTGCGCAAACGGATGCGCGCGCTGAAGTACCCGAAGCAGTTCACCGAGGACGTCGCCCGGCTGGTCTTCCTGCACCTGCGCTTCCACGGTTACGGCAAGGGCCAGTGGACCGACTCCGCGGTCCGTCGCTACGTCACCGACGCCGCCGAGTTGCTCCCCCGCCTGCACAAGCTGGTCCGGGCCGACTGCACTACTCGCAACAAGCGAAGGGCCGCCGCGCTGCGCGCCACCTACGACGAACTGGAAAAGCGGATCGAGCGGTTGCGGGAGCAGGAGGATCTGGCCAAGGTCCGTCCGGACCTGGACGGCAACGCGATCATGGAGCTGCTCGGCCTGCCCCCGGGCCCCGAGGTGGGCCGGGCTTGGCGCCATTTGAAGGAGCTGCGCTTGGATCACGGCCCGCTCAGCCGCGACGAAGCCGAGGCCGCGCTGCTCGAGTGGTGGAAGACGCAGGCCTGAGCAGGTCAGAAAACGATCAGAGTGGTGCCGGCCAGGATCGCCGAGCGCATCTGGGCGAGGTCGAAGGACCCGGCGATTTCCGGCAGTTCGACGCGGAAGCGGATCAGGTCGCCTTCCCGTTGGGCGCGTGCGATCCGCGCGTTCTCGGGCAGGTGCTCCAGCGGCAGGACGGGGACGTCGATCATGCGGCGCGGAACGCGGAAGCCGAGCCAGGTCACTCGCCGTACCGCGATGTCCAGGCGGTTGTCCGTGACCGACGCGTCCACCAGGGCGGTGACCAGTCGTCTGCGGTGCCTTGCTCGGATCAGCCCGCCGGAGTGCACGTCCAAGTCCCAGTCCAGCGGCTGGGTGTTGAGCCATCCGACCAGCGCCGCCGTGGTGACGGTGCCGATGAGGTCGAGCCGGGCGGTGCGTACCTTCGTCGGCACGCCCGGAATCAGGCGGACGCCGTGCGCGATCACCGTCACGGACTCGATCGGATGATCGTCCCAGCGCAGCCGCGACAGCACGGTCTTGGTCTGGAAGTGCGCGCCGCGACGGCGCACCTTCAGCACCTGCAAGGTGGCGTGCAGGTCGTGACCGAGCAGGGTCGCGCTGACCTCCTGTCCGCCGAACCGGCTCAGGATGCCCTCGCTGAGCATGGTCATCAGCATGTCCGGCAGCAGCGCCGTGACGGTGCCCGCGCCGAGGTCGGCGACCGGATCCATCCAGGCCGTGCTGAGCGTGACCCATTGCTCCAGCCAGGACTGATCGAACAGGCGCTTTCCGAGATCGACGGCCCGCAGCGGCGACCAGGACTTCGGATCGAAATACGTGGCCATGATTGGAATGAGCGTACTCGGCGCGAGGGTCCGGACCCGTGCGCTGTGACCCAGGTCGCGCGAACCGGCCGTCCTTGCCCAGAGGAACGCTGGAGCACGAGAATTGATTAGGACCGCTGGTCATACACCGCTGGAAGGACGCACATGGCGCTGGATCTGAACAGTGATCTCGGCGAGGGCTTCGGGCCGTGGACGATGGGCGACGACGCCGCCATGCTCGACATCGTCACCAGCGCGAACATCGCCTGCGGATTCCACGCGGGGGATCCGTCGATTATGCGCAGGACCTGCACGCTCGCGGTGGAGAAGGGTGTGCGGATCGGCGCCCACGTCGGATACCGCGACTTGGCCGGTTTCGGCAGACGAGAAATCGCCGTCGCGCCCGAGGAGCTGCGCGACGAGGTGCTGCACCAGATCGGCGGTCTCGACGCCTTCGCAAGAGCCGCGGGCGATCGCGTGAGATACGTAAAACCGCATGGAGCGCTCTATCATTCGGCCGCGCGCGACCGGGATCTGGCGGACTCGGTGCTGGCCGCGATGGTGGAATACGATCCGCGGCTCGTGCTTCTCGGCCCCGCGGGCACCGGATTGGAGTCGGCTGCGGAGGCCGTCGGCGTGCGATTCATCGGCGAAGGTTTCGCCGATCGTGGGTACACGCCGGAGGGGTCGCTGGCCGCGCGGGGCACGCCGGGAGCGGTGCTGGAGCCGAGGGAGGCGGTCGTCCAAGCGGTTTCGATCGCGAAATCCGGCCTTGCCCGCACGGTGGACGGCACCGGCGAGGTCGTGGTGCGCGCTGCGAGCATCTGCGTGCACGGTGATTCTCCCGCTGCCGTGGAGATGGCCCGCTTCATCCGGGCCGCGCTGGACGAAGTCGGCGTACCGGTGGAGCCGTTCGGCTGAGGACGCGGAATGAAGACCAAAGGCGCGGTGACGCATGCGCAGCAGCAGGCGGCCGATGAGGCGATCCGCTCGGCGGGCGATCGGGCGTTGCTGATCACCCCCCATCAGCGTGAAATGGTCGCGGAACTCGTCACGGCGCTGCGGCAGTGCCCGCTACCAGGGGTGCAGGACCTGCTTCCGGCCGCGGAAACCATACTTCTGACGCTCGATTCTCCGGGTGTCGCGGAATCGGTCCGCCGGTCGCTGATCACTCGCCTGGGCGCACTGGCCGCCGAGCGCTCAGCCGCTGTTTCCCGTGGAACATTGCTCGACAGCGCTGTTCGCGCCGAACCTGTGTCAGTTCCGGTGCGCTACGACGGCACCGATCTCGACGACGTGGCACGGATGCTGGAGGTCACGACCGCGGAAGTGATCGCCGCGCACACCACAACGGTGTGGCGGTGTTCTTTCGTCGGATTCGCGCCGGGCTTCGGCTATCTGGAATCGCCGGACGGAAGGCTGTCTGTTCCGCGCAAAGCGCAGTCACGTACATCGATCCCCGCGGGCGCGGTCGCGCTCGCCAGTGGGTACAGCGCCGTGTACCCACGTAGCACACCTGGAGGATGGCAGGTGATCGGCACCACCGACCTCAGGATGTGGGATGTCGGTCGCGACCCGCCCGCGCTGATCCGCGCGGGTGCCGCGGTTCGATTCGTCGACGCGGGGGACGGCCGATGATCGTCGTTGAGAACGTCGGTCCACTGGCGACCATTCAGGATCTCGGGCGGCCGGGCTGGTTCCATTCCGGTGTGGGTTCCGCGGGGGCTGCCGATCGCGGGTCGCTGCGACTGGCCAACCGATTGGTCGGCAACCCGGAGGGGCATGCGGCCGTCGAAGTGCTGCTCGGTGGCCTCGCGCTCCATGCCGAAGAGCACGTCATGCTGGCGGTGACGGGTGCGCCGGCCCCCGCTACCGTCGACGGCAGGCCCGTTGGTCACGCGAGCGTGCTGGAACTCGAACCGGGACAGGCGCTGCGGCTTGGCTACGCGTCGGTCGGGCTCCGCAGCTATGTCGCGGTGCGCGGCGGCATCGACGTGCCGGAGACGCTCGGTTCCCGTAGCCGCGACACCATGTCGGGTTTGGGACCGGAACCGCTGCGGAAAGGTGATCGCCTCCCGGTCGGATCTTCTCCGCACACGATCCCGGTCGTGGACTTCGCCCCTGTCGCAGAGTTACCCGCGGACGTCGTCACCGTGCGCGCCGTGCTCGGTCCGCGCGACGATTGGTTCTCCGACGCCACGGCCTTGTTCGCGGGCGAGTGGGAGATCTCCCCCGACACCGACCGGATCGGCGCCCGATTGGAACGCCGCACCGGCCCGGCGCTGTCCAGGAAGATCACTCGCGAACTGCCGACCGAGGGCATGGCACTCGGCTCGATCCAGGTGCCGCCGAGCGGACAACCGGTCGTCTTCCTGGCCGATCACCCCGTCACCGGCGGGTATCCGGTGATCGCGGTGGTCGTCGACGCCGACGTCGACGCCATCGCGCAGACGCGGCCCGGTCAGCCCGTGCGGTTCGTGCGGGCGGGCTGACCCCGGTTCGCTCCCGGCTGGAGCCGGGCGTGCATCAGGTACACGTTGTAGCTGTCCCACGCCGAGAGCATGAAGTACAGGTCCTCGCCGGTCGACCACGGATGGATGAACCCGCCGTAGGACTTCGGGTAGTCGGCGGTGGACACCAGCGGGATCGCGTCCGTCCACGCACCCTGCGGGCTCGCCGAGGTACGCAGCACGATCGCGCCCCTGGCCGAATCCAGGTACACCATCTGCCACTGCTCGGTCTTCCGGTCGTAGCGCACCGAGAGCTCGCTGGCGATGCCGAGCACCAACGGGGTGGCCTCGTTCTCGGCGGCGGGCGCCCAGGTGCCGCCCACCCAATACTGATACGCGGACTTGTTCAGCACCTGGTGCTTCGGCACACGCGCCAGCGCGATCGTGCCGATGCGTCCGTTGGGTGTGCCGAACATGTAGACGTAATCGCCCTGCGGCACCATCGCCGCGACCTGGAACTTGCCGAGCCCGAACAGGTTCTCCCACTTGGCGTGCTGGTCTTTCCTCCAGGTGCGCCCGCGGTCGTCGGAATAGGCGAGGCCGCCGTAGTTGGTCCACCACAGACCCGGTATGCGGCTCCATCTGTTCACCGACATGTAGCTGAGGTACTGCCGATCCCCGATGGCGAACCCGGAGGTCGGGATGGTGGTGGTCTCCCAGTTCTTGATCTTGCGGCTGCCCAGGATCTCCGCGGCGTGGCAGCGGCTGTCCTGCGCGAAGGTATCCAGCGTCAGGCCGTCGGACAGATCGCGGTCGGTGCTGAACCCGATGACGTTGCTGCGCCAGTCCTGGTCGTCGTTGCCCGCGCCGCCGACACCCCAGCCCTTGCCGAAGGTGTCGCCGAAAACCACGGCGACCTCGCCGGGCGTCGTCTCCCACATGAGGCCGAGATCGGTGCCGTCGACCTGCCAGCGCATGTCGGTGCGGTTCTCCGAGCCGTGTCCGGTCACCTGGCCGACCAGTTGGACCGACTCGACCGTCGGCGCGGCCACCGGAGCCGCGAGCGGGCCGGGTTCGGCCGGATGGACCACCTGTGGCGGAGCGGGCTGTGGCTCCTCGCCGGGCCCGCCGGGAACCGGGACCGGAATCGGCTCGGTCTCCGGCTTGAATTCGATGCGCGGCAGTTTGACCGGCGACCCGGAACCGGAGGAAGAACCGGAGTCATCGTTCGAACCGGAGCCGGAACCGCTGCCCGATCCGGATCCAGATGACGAGCCGGAGGAGCCGGGTTTCTCGTCGGTGCCCGTCTCGGGCGTCGGGCTGGGATCGGGATCGGGCTCGGGATGTGCGGGGTAGTCCCTGATGTCCGGGCACGGGTTTTCACACGGATTCTCCGGCAGCGGATCCGGGAAGATCCGTGTGTTGTCATGCGGTGGGTCGGGTACGGGGACCGGAGTGAGTTCCGGGATCGGGACGGGAATGTCGATCTGCGGCGGCAGCGGTGGCGGCGGAGGCTGCGCGGGATCGGGTTCGCGGTTGAGCGGGTCGAAACCGACTTCACCGCAACTGTTGACCGGCGGCGGCGCCCATGGAAACGGTGCGGCCTGCGCGGTGGGCGTCGGTACGGTGAGGACGCCGACGAGCAGTGCGCCGAACAAGGCGGGTACACAAGGCGATTTGCTTCCGGATGCGCGCATCAGGTCGGCCCGGCCGCGCTCGTCAGGCGATCGTATGTCCGGTGGCGGACCGAGCCTTCCACGCGCTCAGCAGTTCTCGTACCGCATCGGGGTTTTGCACCGGAGAACCCATGTCGTGTTGTCTCCTGTCGGTCGGCTGCTGACGAGCCAACTTACCGGAACAACCGCTGGAAACGGGGACGGCGAATCGAAAAAGACCGGCGCAATGGAACCGCCGCCGGGCCGCGTGCGTCCAAGGACATATGAACGAGATCGAGTACGTGTTCGGCACCGGTGACGGAGTCGTGCACGTCTGGACGAGCGAGGCCGACCTGGAACTCGGCGACACGGGCGCGGCCGACGCGGTGCGGCTGGACTTCGACGGAGACGGCATCGCCGATGACGCGCTGTGGGATTCGGCTGGTTCGGGCCGCGCCGATATCGCCGCGCTGGATCTGGACGACGACGGCGTGCTCGACCATTTCTTCACCGATCCCACCGGCCTCGGCACGTGGAATCATCAGATCACCGGCCTACCCGGCGATGCGGCGAGCGAGCCGCTGGACTGGAGCGTGCGCACGGACACGGAGGCGCCGGATCGTCTGCTCGGCGAAACACGACTATCGGATTCGCAGCGGGATGCCGATCGTTCGGGGGCCGACGCGTTGCCCGGCCACCTCGCACACCTGAACCGCGACCGGCGCGACCCGGACGACGATCCGCTGCTCAGCTGACCGCGCGGCGGCGCGTGTTCAACGCGATGGCCACGATCCCCGCGGCGTAGATGGCGGCGCCGGCCAGCACCACGATCGCCGATCGGCCGTCGTTCGGAACGATCAGGGCCGCGATCACGATTGCCAGCACGAACGCGACATTGAACACCGTGTCCTGCAGCGCGAACACCTGGCCGCGGCGGGCGTCGTCGATGTCTATCTGCATGGTCGCGTCACCGGTCAGCTTGATCGTCTGCCCGGCGAGTCCCAGCAGGAACGCACCGATCAAGAGGAGTTCGTGCGCACGGTCCATCGCGGCGCCCGAGTCGGCGAACGCGATCGGCGTGACCAGCGTCAGTTGCACCAGCATCGCGGTGATCAGACCGGCCACCACGGTGCGCGCGCGGCCCAGCCGCGGAATGAGCAGCGGCGCGACGACGGCGGCCACCAGCATGCCCGCCGCGGTGGCGGCGATCGTGACGCCGAAACCGACCAGGCCACCGCTGAGCCCGGAGCCGTCCACCGGGGTCTGGCGCAGCACCAGCACCATGATCAGCGTATTCACGCCGAAGACGATCCGATGGGTGCCGATGCCCAGCATCGCCGTCGTGACCGCTTTCGATTCCCACACCGCCGTGGCCCCGGTACGCAGACCGGTAGCGATCGCGTGCACGGTGTTGTCGCCCTTCGCCGCGTCGGGCGCCGGGCCGAGCACGCGCGGCCGGAACCCCGCCGCTAGCGCCGCGCCCAGCAGCGACCCGATACCGCTGACCGCCACCGCGACCGCCGAGGCGAAGTCTCCCGCCCCGATCAGTCCGATCACACCCACCGCGACGGCCGCACCCGCACCGGCGCACCCGGAGGCCACTGTGGCCAGCACCGAGTTCATCGGCACCAGCCACGCCTGCGGCAGCACGCGCGGCAGCGCGGCCGAGACGCCCGCGAGGACGAATCGGCTGACGCCCACCACCGCCAACGCCAGCAACAGCAGCGGCGTCTCGCCGGCCCCGGCCAGCAGTCCTGCGCTGACCAGCGCGATCAGCACCGCGCGCAGCACGTTGGCGACCAGTAGCACGCTGCGCCGGTCCCAGCGATCCAGCAGTGCGCCCGCGTACGGCCCGATCAGCGAATACGGCAGCAGCAGCACCGCGAAGCCCGCCGCGATGGCCAGCGGATCGGTCTGCCGTTCGGGGTTGAACAGAATCGCGCCGGACAGGGCGGCCTGGAACATCCCGTCGCCGAATTGCCCTGCGAAGCGCACCACGGCCAGCCGCGACACGCCCGGGCTCTGCCGAAGTGTTGCGCGCAGTCCACCCGGCCGTTGCTCCGCGGGAGTGAGGCCTTCGGCGTGACCAGTCGACACGTTCGCGAGCGTACTGTGTTCGCCGACCGCGCCGCACCACGCGCGTCGGCGCCGACAGCGCGTCAGACCCGGTCGACCAGCGTGCTCACCGTCGCACGCATGTCCGGCGCCATCGGCAGCTCATCGAGCGTGCCCGCGTCGATCCAGGCGAACGCGTCGTGCTCGCCCGGCGCGAGGGCGACATCGCCGGGTTCCGCCTCCACGACGAAGCTGTATTTCCGCACTTTCGACTTGGTGCGGGTGGCGTAATCGAATCCACCGAGGAAGTCGAGGACCGCGCGCATCCGCAGCCCTGTTTCCTCCAGCAATTCTCGTTCGACGCACTCGGCGAATGTCTCGCCGGTTTCGACGCCACCGCCGGGCAGTTCGTACATACCGCCGTGATAGTCGTCGGCGACGCGGCGCACCACCAGAAGCCTGCCTTCGCGGAACACGGCGACGCCGACCACGAAATGCGCGATGCCATCCCGGTGTGCTTCGCTGCGGAGTTGCTGCTCGATCAGGGCGAGGTCATCGGGGTCCAGCACGTCGCTACCTCCGGTTGTCGTTGTGACGCTTGGCAATCGGGGCCGGGCCGGGATATCCGACGAGGTGGCCCGGCGTTTCGACGTACCGGTTGGTTCTGCTCGCCTCCCGTTCACCTTCCGGTCGCTCGCGTAAAATGCCGAGTGCGGCACAATTTACTAGGAATGCGGAGTACCGCGGCGGAAGTGCTCCTACCCTGAATGGCGATCGGTGCACGGTCCCGAGAGGAGGACCATGATGTCCACACTCACGACACCACACATCGATGTCCACCGTGGCGGCGACCGCATGAAGACGCGGGTCTCCTGGCTGGATTCGAAGCATTCGTTCTCCTTCGGGGAACATTACGATCCCGACAACACCCACCACGGCTTGCTGCTGGTCAACAACGAGGACATCGTGTCCCCCGGGCAGGGATTCGACACCCACCCGCATCGGGACATGGAGATCGTCACCTGGGTACTCGGTGGCAGCCTGGTGCATCAGGATTCCCTCGGCCACAGCGGTGTCATCTACCCCGGTCTGGCCCAGCGCATGAGCGCGGGCACCGGCATCCTGCATTCGGAGAAGAACGACTCGTGGCGTCTGGACGGCCGCATTCCCGAACATGAGCAGCCGGTGCATTTCGTGCAGATGTGGGTGGTGCCCGACGAGCCCGGGGTGACCCCGGGCTACGAGCAGCTCGAAATCGACGACGAGCTCGCGGGAGGCGGTCTGGTCACGGTCGCCTCGGGTCTGCCCCGCTACCGCGATCGCACCGCGATCGCCATCAACAGCAGCCATTCGGCGCTGCACGCGGCGCGCATGACGAGCGCGGAGCCGGGCGCCGAGCAAGTGATCGACCTACCCGATGCGCCGTATCTGCACTTGTTCGTAGCGCGCGGGGAGGTGGACATGGAGGGGGTCGGCCCGTTGTATGAGGGGGACGCGGTGCGTTTGACCAGGTCAGGTGGCCAACGCGTGGTGGCGCGGCAGCCGTCGGAAGTTCTGATCTGGGAGATGCACGCGCGGCTCGGCGCCCAGTAGCCGGTTCGCATTAACATCCGTCCTCGGGAAGCGCGATCAGTAGGCGACCGCCGCGCACCCCGGACCACCTCGTCCGGACCGAGCATCGCGAGGCACCGACGGAGAGGAAGTCCATGTCGCAATATCCGCCCCCGCCGCCCGGTCAATACCCGCCGCCGGGGCAATACCCGCAGCCGCCGGGCGGCCAGTATCCGGGCCAGCCCGCCTACTGGCAGGAATCGCCGAAGGGCCGCGGTCTGGCGATCACCGCGCTGGTGCTCGGCATCCTCGCGTTGCTGTTCTTCTGGACGATCATCGGCGGCTATCTCTGCGGCATCTTCGCGGTCATCCTTGGCATCGTCGCGGTGTTCAAGGCCCGCGCGGGCACCGCGGGGGGTATGGGCATGGCGATCACCGGCATCGTCCTCGGCGCGCTCGGCATCGTCGGCGCCGTGCTGCTCACCGTCGTGGGTTACAACTTCTTCGTCAACTCGGGCGGCAAGGACTTCGTGGACTGCGTGAACAAAGCGAACAACGATCAGTCCAAGATCGAGCAGTGCGAGCGCGAGTGGAATCAGAAGCTGCAGGACAAGTACAGCGTCACCCTCACTCCGCCACCCGCGCCGACGCCCCGGTAGCCGAGGCGCATGCCCGGGTCGTGGCGATCACCTCGGCGAAGTCGCGGCGAAAGTCGCCGTCCGGCGCCACGACCCAGGTTCGGTAGCCGCCGTGCTCGTCGGCGGGCGACGGCAACACGATGTGGCTGCCCGGCAGCGCGATCGACGCGCAGATCCGGAAGAGGTCGGCGAACAGCCCCGTGTCCAGATACGAGTTGTCGGTAGGGCCGGTCAGGAAGGTCCAGCGGCGCGCGCGTGGATGCGCGATGATCGGGCCGGGCCGAGGTTCGGGACCGTCGGCGAGCCGCTCGAGCACCCGGCGGCCGAACTCCGCGGGCATCACGACCGCTCCGACCGAGCCGACTTCCAGCATGATGCGACCAAGGATCGGGTCCACGAGTCCGTACAGCCCGTGGTCGCCGCGATAGCGACGGCAGCGAGCGAACGCGTCCTGGATCGACGGGAAATCCGTGGACGCGAGATGCCTGCCCGATTCGATGCGCGATGTACCCATGACGAACAACCTCGCCTCGCAGTGGTGGGACGCGTGCTCGGAAGAATCGATCGCTGTATCGACCCTAGTCGCGGGCAAGATGCTTGACAATAGTCACCGCCCCGCGCGTCCGAGTCGGCGTAGCATCCCGACACATGGCACCCGTCTCGCCTACCGTTGCCCGCTGGGAGCTGGTGCTGCGGCTGCGTGAACTGCGGGAACAGCGCGGGTTCGACTCCGCGGGTTTCGCCAGACAGGTGGGCTTCACCCCGGCCAACTGGTCGCACGTGGAGAAGGGCAGGCGGGTACTGACCACCAAGACCATCGGCCCGGTGCTCGAACTGCTCGACGTGGAAGCCGAGGAGCGTGTGGAATTGCTGGCCTTGCTGGAGGCCAGCAAGCAGCGTGGCTGGTGGTCGAAGTCCTCGGCATTGATCGGACCCGAGCTGCAACGGCTGTACGGCATGGAATCCGGCGCGCAGAGCATCCGCAGCTACGACAGCCTCGTCGTGCCGGGTCTGTTGCAGACCGAGGACTACGCTCGCGCGCTGATCAGCGCCGACGTGATGATCCGGCCGGTCCAGGTCGAGCAGCTGGTGGCGATCCGGATGCGACGCCAGGAGCGGCTGCGCGGCGCGGACCCGGTAGAGCTCACCGCGGTCTTCGGCGAGGGCACGCTGCTACAGCAGACCGGAGGTCCGGACGTGCTGCGCGGGCAGTTGGACTATCTGGCCGAGTTGATCGAGGAACTCGACACCGTCGAGGTGCGCGTGATCCCGTTCGCGGCCACCGCCGGTGCGGTGCTCGGCGGATCCAGTTTCCATCTCATCGACTTCGCGGGCGAGCAGCTGCCGACCTTCGGCTGGGTGGAGAGCGCGGTGTTCGGCGGGGCCGTCGAGGACCCGGATCTGGTCCGCGATCTACGCTTCGCCTACCTGCGCGCGGTGGACCAATCCTTGTCGAGAGTGGAGTCATTGGCCCTGATCAGGCGCTATTCCCGCGTGTAAAATCCTGCCCATGGCCATCACCGCACGGCCGGTACGCACCGGCTGGTTCACATCGACCAGATCGAACAACGGCAACCAATGCGTCGAGGTCCGGTTCGATGGTGATGCGGTGCTCATCCGTGACAGCAAATATCGCCGCGACCCGGCAAACCGCCATGCCGACGAGCCCGTCATCACCGTCACCGCAGCCGAATGGACCGCGTTCCTCGACGCGGTACGCATCCGCGGGCGATCGGATGGCGAATTGAGCGCGCACCCCGCCGCCGACGGCCACACCACACTGCGCCACGGCGAAGTCGCCCTCACCTACACACCGGAGGAGTGGGACGCCTTCCTGCTCGGCGCGCACGACGGTGAGTTCGATCGTGTCGTCTTGCCCGCCTGACTTCCCCATAGGACCGCAGGCTCCGCCCGTTTCCCGCATCGACGTGGGGGAACAGACCGGGAAAGACGGTTCGAGGTCGTCGCGCACGGCCGACGCACGCGCTTGTCGGCATACTGGACACCGTGACTTCCGAACTGACCCGTCCTTCCGGTATCGATCTGTCCTACCTCGACGAGGACGTGCGGGTGCAGGACGACTTGTTCGCCCACGTCAACGGCAAATGGCTGGCAGACCACCAGATCCCCGCCGACCGGGCCGTGGACGGCGCCTTCCGCGCGCTGTACGACCAGGCGGAGCTGGACGTGCAGGCAATCATCCAGAATGCCGCGGCGGCCGACGCCGAACCGGGCAGCGAGACCCGCAAGATCGGTGACCTGTACTCCAGCTTCATGGACACCGACGCGGTGGCCGCCGCCGGGCTCGCGCCGATCGCCGCCGAACTCGCCGCGATCGCGGAGGTCGGCGACAAGGGTACTTTCGCTTCGCTGCTCGGCCGGTTGCAGCGCACCGGCGTCGGGGGCGCCGTCGCCGTGTTCGTCGACACCGACGACAAGGACTCCAACCGCTATCTGGCGCACGCCACCCAGTCCGGCATCGGCCTGCCCGACGAGTCGTACTACCGGCAGGACGAGTTCGCCGAGATCCGCGCGAAGTACATCGCGCACATCGACCGCATGTTCGCCCTGGCCGCCGCCGACCCGCAGGTCGCCGGACTGCTCCCGGCCGAACTCGACACCGTCGGCGCACGCGTCTTCGAGCTGGAGCGGAAACTGGCCGCCGGGCACTGGGATGTGGTGCGCCGCAGGGACGCCGAACTCAGGTACAACCTGACCACCTTCGACGCGCTGGCCGCGGACAATCCCGAGTTCGACTGGTCCGCGTGGACGGACGGGTTGGCCGAGGGTGTCGACGCGGCAGGAGCCGAGCTGTTCGCCGAGGTGGTGGTCCGCCAGCCGGACTACCTGCGCGCGTTCGCGCGGCTGTGGGCCGGCGAGCCGCTCGCCGACTGGCAGGCGTGGGCGGCTTGGCGGGTGCTCCGCGCGCGGGCGCCGTATCTGACCGACGCGATGGTCGAGGAGAACTTCGACTTCTACGGCCGCACGCTCACCGGCGCGGAGGAGAACCGGGAGCGCTGGAAGCGCGGCGTCGGGCTGGTGCAAGACCTGCTCGGCGAGGCGGTCGGCAAGATCTATGTGGCCGAACATTTCCCGCCGCAGGCCAAGGCCCGCATGGTGGAGCTGGTGGCCAATCTGCAGGAGGCCTACCGCCGCAATATCGCCGAGCTGGAGTGGATGGGCCAGGGCACCCGGATCGCCGCGCTCGCGAAACTGGAGAAGTTCACGCCGAAGATCGGCTACCCGGACAAGTGGCGGGACTACTCGGGCATCGTAATCGACCCGGCCGATCTGGTCGGCAACTACCGCAGGGGCTACGCGGCCGAACACGATCGGGATCTGAACAAGCTCGGCGGTCCGGTCGACCGCGACGAATGGTTCATGACCCCGCAGACGGTGAACGCGTACTACAACCCGGGCATGAACGAGATCGTCTTCCCGGCCGCCATCCTCCAGCCGCCGTTCTTCGACATGAATGCCGACGACGCGGCCAACTACGGCGGCATCGGCGCGGTGATCGGTCACGAGATCGGGCACGGCTTCGACGACCAAGGCGCGAAGTACGACGGCGACGGCAACATGGTGGATTGGTGGACCGACGAGGACCGGGCCGAATTCGGTGAGCGGACGCGAGCGCTGATCGAGCAGTACGACGTGCTCTCCCCCAAGGACCTGCCGGACGAGCACACGGTGAACGGGCAGTTCACCATCGGCGAGAACATCGGCGACCTCGGCGGTCTGTCCATCGCGCTGCAGGCGTACAAGATCTCGCTCGGCGATGCCGCGGCGCCGGAGATCGACGGGCTCACCGGCCTGCAACGGGTGTTCTACGGGTGGGCGCAGGTGTGGCGCACCAAGGCACGGCCGGAGGAGGCGATCCGCCGCCTCGCCACCGACCCGCACTCGCCCGCGGAGTTCCGCTGCAATGCGGTGGTCCGCAATATCGACAGCTTCCATGAGGCGTTCGATGTCAAACCCGGCGACGCGCTGTACCTGGAACCCACTGAGCGCGTGAAAATCTGGTAGTTCCTCGAGCCGAGGCGGTCCGACTGGGACCGTCTCGGCCGCGCGATGCTCAGCGCAGGCGGTCCTCCGTCCCCGCGTCGAAGAAGAAGACGTCCTCCGGTCTGGGCCGAAGATACAACCGGTCACCGAGCCGCACCTGGAAGCGGCGGTCGACGCGCGCGACCACCTTCCCGGAGCGGCTGCTCCAGTCCTCGGCGATGCCCTGGCTGTAGACGAACGACTCCGCGCCGAGTTCTTCCAGCAGTTCGGCGTCCACCGCCAGGCCGTCGGCGGGCTCCGCGGTGACATCCCAGGACTCGGGCCGTACCCCGACTACCACCCGGTCGCGAGATTTCGCCGCGGGCGGCAGTGGGATTCGTAGGTCGCCGAGCACCGCCGCGCCGTCGCGCACCGGCGTGTCCAGCAGGTTCATGCCCGGTGAGCCGATGAATCCCGCCACAAAGGTATTCACCGGATCGTCGTAGAGCACGCGCGGCGCGGCGACCTGCTGCAACTTGCCTTCGCGCAGCACCGCCACCCGATCACCCATGGTCATCGCCTCAACTTGGTCGTGGGTGACGTACACCGTGGTGGTGCCGAGCCGTTTCTGCAAGGCCGCGATCTGCGAGCGCGTGCTCACCCGCAGTTTCGCGTCCAGGTTCGACAGCGGCTCGTCCATGCAGAACACTTGGGGACGCCGAACGATGGCCCGCCCCATGGCGACTCGCTGCCGCTGCCCGCCGGACAGCCGGGCGGGCTTGCGGTCGAGCAGGTGCTCGAGCTCGAGCATCTTCGCCGCCTCGCGGACGCGCACCAGCGTGTCGGCCTTGTTCATGCCCGCGTTGCGCAGGGCGAAGCCCATGTTCTGCGCGACGGTCATGTTGGGATACAGCGCGTAGCTCTGGAACACCATCGCCACGTCCCGTGCCCGCGGCGGCAATCCGGTGACGTCCTTGCCGCCGATCAGGATGCGCCCATGGGCAACGGATTCCAGGCCCGCGAGCATGCGCAGGCTGGTCGACTTGCCGCATCCCGACGGACCGACGAGCACGACGAACTCACCGTCGGCGATGTCGAGTTCGAGCTGGTCGACGGCAGGCGCCTGCGCGCCGGGATACCGGTGCGTGACGCCTTCGAACTGCACGGTGGCCATGCTTGTCGGTCTCCTCGGGACGAGCGCTACTTCGGCAGTTTCGGCGTGATCTGCCGATCGATGATCGCTTGCAGCTGGCTGGTGACGTTCGCGAATGTGGCGGCCACGTCGGCGTTCTGCAGACCGATCTGCTCCAAGCCGGTGCCGATGATCTGGTCGCCGCCCGGTACGAACACGCGGGCGTAGTCCTGCGACTTGGTCAACGGCAGCTGATCGATCGCGACTTTCGAGTTGGGGTTCTTCGCGAGGAAGTCCTGCTCGCTCCGGTCGTTCACGGCCGACTTGCGCACCGGCATGTAGCCCGTGCCCTGCGAGAAGTACGCGGTGTTCTGCGCGTTGGTGACGAACTCGATGAACTTCAGCGCGTTCACCTTTCGCTCGTCGGAGATGCGCGCCGGAATCGCCAGGCCCGCACCGCCGGTGGTGACGCCGGGTCCGTTCGGATGCGGGAGGAAGGCGGTGCCGAAGGCCAGCTTGCCCTCGGCGTTCTTCTGGATGCCGCGCAGGTCGCCGGTCGAGGCGATGGTGGAGGCGATCACGCCGGTGCCGAAGTCCACCGCGATCTGCGGCTTGATGCCCGCGTACCTCTTGGTGTTGATCATATTGCGCAGGAACGTGCCCGCCGCGATGGTGCCGGGGTCGTTGAACTTCAGCGTCCACTTGTCCGAGTACGCGCCGCCGAAGGTCCAGTTCGGGCCCTGGAAGGTCCAGGCGAGATAGTTCTTGGCGTCACCCCAGCCGTGCGCGAGCTTGCCCTCGCCGACGACCTCCTGCAGCTTCGGGCCCCACTCGTCGAACTCCTGCCAGCTCTGCGGGCCGCGATCGGGCAGGCCGGCCCGGTTCCACACGTCCTTGTTGTAGTAGAACAGCGGGGTCGAGCGGGCGTAGGGCAGTGCGTAGTGCTTGCCGTTGAACTGGTAGTCGGCGACCAGGGAGTCGACGTAGTCGTCCAGCCGCACGCCCGCGTCGGCGAAGTGGCCGTCGAGCGGTTCGATGGTGCCGTTCAGCGCGTAGTTGAACCACCAGACGTCGGAGAGCACCACGATGTCCGGCAGATCCCCGCCCGACAGCGCCGCGTTGAACTTCTGCGACACCTCTTCGTAGTTCTTGCCCGCGTCGACCAGGTGCACCGTCAGGTCGGGGTACTTCTCGTGGAAGCGACGGATGAGCTCGGTCTCTAGCTCCTTCGAAGTGCCCGGGTGGTTGGACCAGAAGGTGAGCGTCTTGGCGTCGCCGGACTGTTTGCCGCCGCCTCCGGTGCCCGCGCACGCGGTCAGCGCCGCTCCCGCCGTGAGCGCGCCGGTCAGTCCGAGGAATCCGCGCCGGGTCAGCGCCGGGAACTGTGCAGTGGACACGTGGTTTCTCCTTGATCGGTTAACCCTTGACCGCACCGGAGGTGAGGCCTTTGATCATGTGGCGTTGCAGCACCAGGAAGACCACGAGGATCGGCAGCATGGTCAGCAGGGTTCCCGCCATGACACTCCCTATGTCAACCTCATACCGCAGAAGTAGCGACCGGTTGTGGTTGCAGGGTTTGGGCGCCGCCGTGTCGGGCGGGGTCGTAGGC